>JANRJF010000256.1:0-3545 GCA_033764095.1 Deltaproteobacteria bacterium
GATCGCCGACGAGCCGACGACGGCGCTCGACGTCACCATCCAGGCGCAGATCCTCGACCTGCTGGCGCGGCTGCAGCGGGAACTGGCGATGGCCATCCTGCTGGTCACGCACGATCTCGGCGTGGTCGCCGAGCGCGCCGACCGCATCGCGGTGATGTACGCCGGCCGCGTCGTCGAGACCGGGCCGGCGCCGGCGGTCCTGCGCGCCCCTCGCCACCCCTATACGCGCGGCCTGCTCGCCTCCATCCCGCGCCTCGGCGCGTCGCGCGGCAGCCGCCTCACGACCATTCCCGGCGTCGTCCCGAGCCTGGCGACGCGCACCGGCGGCTGTCGCTTCCGCGACCGCTGCCGCGACGCGATCGACGACTGCGCCCGCACCGATCCAACCCTGCTCAGGCTCGACGACGGCCGCCAGGCCGCCTGCATCCGACTCTCTCCCTTCGAGACAGTGGGCAGGGGGATTTCTGAGCGATGAGCGACGAGCGATGAGGGAAGGCGAAGCAGCGGACCACGCATCGCTCGTCGCGCATCGCGCATCGCTGCTCTCGGTGTCCGATGTCGTGAAGCACTTCCCGACCAACGCCGGCGTGGTCCGCGCCGTCGATGGCGTGTCCTTCGAGCTCGCTGCCGGCGAGACGCTCGGCATCGTCGGCGAATCGGGCAGCGGCAAGACGACGCTCGGCCGCCTCGTGCTGCGGCTCATCGAGCCGACCGCCGGCCGGGTGGTCTTCGACGGCAGTGATCTCGCTGCGCTCGACGCCGCGGCGCTGCGGCGCACGCGCCGCGCCATGCAACTGGTTTTTCAGGATCCGTTCGGCTCGCTCAATCCGCGCGCGCGCGTCGAGACCATCGTCGGCGAGGGCCTGGTGATCCACGGACTGGCGCGCGGCGCCGAGTTGCGCGCGCGGGTCGTCGAGGCGCTGGCGCGTGTCGGGCTCGGCGCCGATGCGTTGGCGCGCTACCCGCACGAGTTCAGCGGCGGACAGCGGCAACGCATCGGCATCGCGCGGGCGCTGGCGTTGGCGCCGCGACTGATCGTCGCCGACGAGCCGGTGTCGGCGCTCGACGTCTCGATCCAGGCGCAGATCGTCAACCTGCTGCAGGATCTGCAGGCCGAGCTCGGTATCGCCTACCTCTTCATTGCGCACGACCTGCGGGTTGTGGAACACATCGCGGGGCGAGTCGCGATCATGTACCTGGGCAGAATCGTCGAGCTGGCCGAACGCCAGGCGCTCTATGCCGCACCGCACCACCCCTACACGCGCGCGCTGCTGTCGGCGGTGCCGGCGATCGATCCGAGCGAGCGCCGCGAGCGCGTCGTGCTGGGCGGCGAGGTGCCGAGCCCGCTGACGCCGCCGGCCGGCTGCCCGTTTCACCCGCGCTGCGCGTATGCCGAGGCGCGCTGTCGCAGCGACGTTCCGGCGCTGCGCGGACGGCCTGACCATCAGGTCGCCTGTCACGTCTTTCCGGTGTGAGTGAGGAGGAGGAGCGGTGGCAATCTGGAATCGACGTCCTGGCCGGCTTCCCGCCCCGCCACCGCCGCCGGCGCGCCCGGTGGAGGCGGCGCCGCCCGAGTTTCTCGCCCCGCCCCCGGCGTTGCGCGCGCTGCTGAACAAGGACTCCGAGGTGAGCGGCAAGCTCACCTTCTCGGGCCCGACGCGCATCGACGGCCGCCTGCGCGGCGAGGTGCGCGGCAGCGACCTGTTGGTGATCGGCGAGAGCGGCTACGTGCGCGGCACAGTGCGCGCCACGCGGCTGATCGTGCTCGGCTGCGTCGAGGGCGACGTGCTCGGTGCCGAGCACGTCGAGATCGGCCCGCAGGGGGCGCTCACCGGGCGGGTCGAGACGCGCGCCCTGGAAGTGCGCCAGGGCGGCGTGCTGGAGGGCGACGTGAAGGTTGCCGCGCCGCGCGCCACCGTGGTGCCGCTGCGGCCGCCGGCCGAAGGCTGACGCTCAGTCCTTCTTCTCGCCCGGCTTCTCGGCCGTCTTCTCGGCGGTGATGCGTGCCGCCTTACCCGACAGGTCGCGCAGGTAGTACAGCTTGGCGCGGCGCACGTGGCCGCGCGAGGCGACCTCGATCTTGTCGATGCGCGGCGAGTGCAGCGGGAAGGTGCGCTCGACGCCGACGCCGTACGACACCTTGCGCACGGTGAAGTTCGAACGGATGCCGCCGCGGCTCTTGCGGATGACGACACCGGCGAACACCTGGATGCGCTCCTTCTCGCCCTCGATCACCTTGACGTGCACCTTGACGGTGTCGCCCGGCTTGAACTCGGGGGTGTTCTGCTGGAGCTGTTCGCGCTCGATCGCCTCGATGGGGTTCATGTTCGCCGCCTCGTTTCGGGGGGTGGGGAAAATATGAGCGAGCCCCGTGACTTACCGGGATCCACGCAGGCGGTCAAGAATGATGGCGGCGGCCGACCGCACCGACAGGTGATTGTACGGGGTGGGGCCGAGGACCGGCGCGAGGCGCAGGTCGGCCCGTTCCATGATCGCCGGCGCCAGGCCCCAGCCGGTGCCGAAGACCAGCAGGTAGGGGGTCCGATCGTCGTCCAGGCGCCGGCGTAAGTCCTCGTACCCGATGCGATCCGGACCGGAGCGGGCCGAGGTCACCACCAGCACCGGGCGCTCCCCGGTCTCGCGCTCGATCGCCACCAGCACGCCGTCGAGGTCGGTGTCGATGCGCACCAGCGCCAGCGCCTCGCTGCGGGTCAGGTTGTAGGTGCTGCCGTAACCGACCTCCCAGTGCTCCAGGATGCGCTCCGACAGCGCCCGCAGGGCGCGGATCGGGGTGGCCACGTAGAAGCGCCGCACGCCATAGGTGGTCGCCGAGCGGGCGATGTCGTGGATGTCCATGTTGGTCACCGCCGAGGTGACGATCTGCCCGTTCTTGTCCAGTACCGGGTGGTGCAGGAGGGCGAGGAAGAGATCGGCCACGGCTCAGCGCTTTTTCAGCTCGTCGAGCAGCCGGCGGTCGGCCTCGCTGAGCGGCGCGTGCTCGAGCAGGTCGGGGCGCCGCTCCAGCGTGCGGCGCAGCGATTCGGCGCGCCGCCAGCGCGCCACCGCACCGTGGTCGCCGGAGAGCAGCACTTCGGGCACCCGCTGGCCGCGGAACTCGGGCGGACGGGTATATTGCGGGTACTCCAGCAGGCCGTCCTGGAACGACTCGTCGACCGCCGACTCGGCGCAGCCGAGCACCCCCGGCACCAAGCGCGCCACCGCGTCGATCACCACCACGGCCGCCACCTCGCCGCCGGAGACGACGTAGTCGCCGATCGACAGCTCCTCGTCGACCACATCGCGCACGCGCTCGTCGACTCCTTCGTAGCGCCCGCACACCAGCGCCAGCGCCGGACGCGCCGCCAACCCGTGCGCGCGCGCCGCGTCGAAGCGCGCGCCCTGTGGCGTCAGCAGCACGCGATGCGGGCGCGCCGGTCCGTCACCGGTCGCCTCGATCGCCGCCACCAACGGCTCCGGCTTCATCACCATGCCCTGCCCGCCGCCGTACGGCGTGTCGTCGGTGACCCGATGCCGGTCAGTCGCGT
>JANRJF010000257.1:0-4300 GCA_033764095.1 Deltaproteobacteria bacterium
GCCAGCACCGCGCGCGCCGCGCCGCCGGCGCCGACGACGATCGCATGGCGTCCGCGCAGGCGGATGCGTTGCGCGCGCAGCGTCGCGGCGAAGCCGTACACGTCGGTGTTGTCGCCGAGCAGCCGGCCGTTCTGGTTGACCAGCGTGTTCACCGCGCCGACACGCCTGGCCAGCGGTGTCAGCCGATCGCAATGCGCCAGCACCGCTTCCTTGTGCGGCACGGTGACGTTGATGCCGGCCAGCCCCAGCGCCCGCACCGCCGCCAACGCCGCGCCGACGTCCGCCGCCGCCACCGGGAACGGCACGTACACCCAGTCGAGCTTGAGCGCCGCGAATGCGGCGTTGTGCATCGCCGGCGAGCGCGAGTGCGACACCGGGTCGCCGATGATGCCGACGACCCGCGTACGACCGGAGAGCGATGAGCGATGCGCGACGAGCGATGAGCGAGAAGGGGCCATCGCGCTCACTCGTCGCTCATCGCTCGTCGCTCATCGCTCGTCGCTCATTGCTGTAGCGCGGCGTGGGCGGCCGCGAGGCGCGCGATCGGTACGCGATAGGGCGAGCACGAGACGTAGTCGAGGCCGGCGCGGTGGCAGAAGCCGACCGACTGCGGGTCGCCGCCGTGTTCGCCGCAGATACCGATCTTGAGGCCGGGGCGGGCGCGGCGGCCGCGTTCGACGGCGATGGTGACCAACTGGCCGACGCCGTCCTCGTCGATGGTCTGGAACGGGTCGCGCGGGTAGATCTCGAAATCGCCGACGTACGGCACCAGGAAGCGGCCGGCGTCGTCGCGCGAGACGCCGAGCGCGGTCTGTGTCAGGTCGTTGGTGCCGAAGGAGAAGAACTCCGCCTCGGCGGCGATCTGGTCGGCGGTGAGGGCGCCGCGCGGCACCTCGATCATGGTGCCGACGTGGTACTTCAGCTTCACGCCGGTGGCGGCGACGACCTCGGCGGCGACGCGGCGCACGATCGCCGCCTGCAGCGCCAACTCCTTCACGTGGCCGACCAGCGGGATCATCACCTCGGGGTGCACCGCGGTGCCCTCGCGCTGCACCTCCGCCGCCGCCTCGAAGATGGCGCGCGCCTGCATCTCGGTGATCTCGGGGTAGACGATGCCGAGCCGGCAGCCGCGGAAGCCGAGCATCGGGTTGAACTCGTGCAGCGCCTCGACGCGCTCGTGCACGCGCGCCAGCGGGATGCCGAGCGCGTCGGCCAGCTCCTGCTGCTCGGCGGTCTCGTGCGGCGGGAACTCGTGCAGCGGCGGGTCGAGCGTGCGGATGGTCACCGGTCGGCCGGCCATGGCGCGGAAGATACCGGCGAAGTCGGCGCGCTGCAGCGGCAGCAGCTTGGCGAGCGCGGCGCGCCGCGCCTCGACGGTGTCGGCGAGGATCATTTCGCGCATCGGGCCGATCTTCTCGTCGCCGAAGAACATGTGCTCGGTGCGGCAGAGGCCGATGCCCTCGGCGCCGAACGCCACCGCGGCGGCGCTCTGATCGGGCTGGTCGGCGTTGGCGCGCACGCCGAGCGTGCGCGCCTTGTCGGCCCAGGCCATCAGCTGGGCGTAGAGCTGGTAGACCGGCGCCGCCTCGGGCGCGAGGCTGCGGTCGATGAGCACGCGCACCACCTCGCTCGGATGGGTGGCGATGCGGCCGCGGAACACCTCGCCGGTGGTGCCGTCGATCGACAGGTCGTCGCCCTCGCGCAGCGTGTCGGCGTGTCCCTCGACGTGCAGCGTGCGCGCCTTGTAGTCGATGCGCAGCGCCTCGCAGCCCGCCACGCACACCTTGCCCATCTGCCGCGCCACCAGCGCGGCGTGGCTGGTCATGCCGCCGCGCGCGGTGAGGATGCCCTCCGCCGCGACCATGCCGCGGATGTCCTCCGGCGAGGTCTCGATGCGCACCAGGATGACCGACTCGCCGCGCGCCGCCGCCGCCTCGGCGTCTTCGGCGTTGAAGTAGATGCGGCCGGTCGCCGCCCCCGGGCCGGCGTTGAGGCCCTTGGCGAGGCGCTGCTGGCCCTCCACCGCGCGCTGCTTCTCGGCCGGGATGAAGGTTGGCCGCAGCAACTGGTTGAGCTGCTCGGGATCGACGCGCAGCAGCGCGTCCTTCCAGGTGATCAGCTTCTCGCCGACCATCTCCACCGCGATGCGGATGGCGGCGTCGCCGGTGCGCTTCCCGACCCGGCACTGCAGCATGTACAGGGTGCCCTGCTGGATGGTGAACTCGATGTCCAGCATGTCGCGGTAGTGGCGCTCGAGCTTCTGCCGGATCTGCAGCAGCTGCGCGTAGACCTTGGCGTTGCCGCGCTCGAGGTCGCGGATCGGCAGCGGCGTGCGCGTGCCGGCGACGACGTCCTCGCCCTGCGCGTTCATCAGGTACTCGCCGTAGAAGACGTTCTCGCCGCTCGCCGGGTCGCGCGTGAACGCCACGCCGGTGCCGCAGTCCTCGCCCATGTTGCCGAATACCATCGCCTGCACGTTGACGGCGGTGCCCCACGACTCGGGGATGTCGTTGAGCTTGCGGTAGAGGATGGCGCGGTCGTTGTTCCACGAACCGAACACGGCCCCGATGGCGCCCCACAGCTGCTCCTGGGGATCCTCGGGGAAGTCGATGCCGCGGCGCTGGCGGATGGCGGCCTTGAACTCGGCGACCAGCTCGCGCAGGTCGTCGGCGCTGAGCTCGGTGTCCTGCTTCACGCCGCGCGCGTGCTTCTTGCGCTCGAGGATCTCCTCGAATGGGTCGATCTCGTCCTTGTCCTCCGGCTTCAGCCCGAGCACCACGTCGCCGTACATGGCGACGAAGCGGCGGTACGAGTCGTAGGCGAAGCGCGCGTTGCCGGTCAGCGCGATGATGCCTTCGACCGTCCGGTCGTTGAGACCGAGGTTGAGGATGGTGTCCATCATGCCCGGCATCGAGGCGCGCGCGCCGGAGCGCACCGACACCAGCAGCGGGTTGGCGGGATCGCCGAACTGCTTGCCGACGATCTTCTCGATCTGGTGCAGGTGGCGCTCGACGTCGGCGCGCAGCGTCTTCGGGTACGAGCGGCCGTGCGCGTAATAGTAGGTGCAGACCTCGGTCGAGATGGTGAAGCCCGGCGGCACCGGCATGCCCATGCCCGCCATCTCGGCCAGGTTGGCGCCCTTGCCGCCGAGCAGGTTCTTCATGCCGGCGTTGCCGTCGGCCTTACCGCCGCCGAAGGCGTAGACGACCTGTCCGACCTTGGCGGCCGGTGTGGCCTTGGCGGCCGGTTTCTTCGCCACCACCTTCCGCGCGACGACTTTCCTCGCCGCGACCTTCTTGAGCGCCGCCGGCTTCGCCTTCGCCGCCGGTCGCACAACCTTCTTGGAAGTCCGTCCACCCATTGTCAGCCTCGAGTTCTGCGGAGAGGAAATCGCGACCGCCACGCACGCCGGCCGAGCGCAGCGGTGAGCGAGTGAGCGGGTGTGCGAGTGGGCCGCGCGTACGCGCGCGCCCGCCTACTCGGACACGTCATGTTCAACGCGTTGGCCGATTCGCGCACGCTGGGTTCGCGCCCGCGCCGCTCAGCGCTTCCACGGCGCCGCGAGACGCTGCGCCAGCTCGCCGATCAGCCGGTCGATCGGCAGGCGGGTCTGCTGCATCGAGTCGCGCTCGCGCAGCGTGACGGTGTCGTCGGTCATCGTCTGGTGATCGATGGTGAGGCCGAACGGTGTGCCGATCTCGTCCTGGCGGCGATAGCGGCGGCCGATGGCGCCGGCCTGGTCGTAGTCGACCGAGAAGTGCGGGCGCAGCAGGTCGTAGACCTTCTGCGCCTTCTCCGGCTGGCCGTCCTTGCGCAGCAGCGGGAAGACCGCCGCCTTGATCGGCGCCAGCTGCGGGTGCAGGCGCAGCACGGTGCGCGACTCGCCGTCGGCGACGTCCTCGTCGTAGGCGTCGACCAGGAACGCCAGCGTCGCGCGGTCGGCGCCGGCGGCCGGCTCGATGACGTACGGCGTGTAGTGCTCGCGCGTCTCCTCGTCGAAGAAGGTGAGGTCCTTGCCGCTGTGCTGCGAGTGCGCCTTGAGGTCGAAGTCGGTGCGGTTGGCGATGCCCTCGAGCTCCGACCAGCCGATCGGGAACTCGTACTCGACGTCGGCACAGCCCTTGGCGTAGTGCGCCAGCTCGTCGGACGCGTGCGCGCGCAGGCGCAGCTTCTCCGGCCGGATGCCGAGCGCGACGTACCAATCGCGTCGCGTCGCGGTCCAGTACTCGAACCACCTGTCGTCGTCGCCCGGCTTGACGAAGAACTCCATCTCCATCTGCTCGAACTCGCGCGTGCGGAA
>JANRJF010000258.1:0-15508 GCA_033764095.1 Deltaproteobacteria bacterium
GCGCGTGGTGACGGTGAAGCCCTCGGCGGTGAGGCGCCGCACCAGCTCGTCGTGGTGATGGTCGGTGATCCAGTCGTGGTACTCCAGCGCCAGGCGGTCGATGCGGGCGTAGGTCTCCGACGGGGTGCTGAGCAGGATCTCGTACTCGGCGCCCTCGCAGTCGAGCTTGAGGAAGTCGCAGCGCTGGATGGCGTAGCGGGCGAAGGCGTCGGCGAGCGTGATGCACTCGATGCGCACCGCCTCGCCGGCCGTGCCGAACAGCGAGTGGACGCCGTGGCGGCCCTGCATGTGCAGCTCGCGCGGGCCGTTGCGCCCGGCGATCGCCAGCGGCAGCGGCGTGATCGCCGGCAGCCGGTTGCGCTCGGCGTTGCGGGTGAGCAGCGCGAAGCTTTCGGGGAACGGCTCGAAGGCGTAGACGCGCGCGGCGCCGAACTCGGCCGCGACGTAGAGCGCGAACATGCCGATGTTGGCGCCGATGTCGATCACCGTGGCGCGCGGTGGCAGCGGATCGGCGCGCAGCCGATAGTCGTCCTTGTAGAAGATCTCCTTGTAGAGCGGCACCAGCAGCGCCCCCGGCGCGCTCTCGATCTCCAGCCCGTTGCGCAGCTGCAGGCGCGTCACCTCGTCGCCGCGCCACGCGCTCGCCCCGACATGCAGCCAGTTCGCCACGCCCCCCGCGTAGCGCAGCGTCTTCAGCGCCTCACCCAGACCAGACTTCGGCATCGAGCAAAACCAAACCACAGATGAACACAGATGACCACGGAGGAACACGGAGGCCGCCCGCTTGGGCTGCGGCCTCCGTGTTCATCCGTGGTGCTCTGTGTTCATCTGTGGACTCAGGCCGTATGGCGTGACGACGACGCGCTGAGCGCGGTTGGCGTCGTACAGCGCCTTGTTGGCGGCGATGACCGCGTCGTTGCGCCACGGGCGGCCATGCTCGAGGTGGTAGACGGGCGCGGTGTAGCGCACCGAGACGCCGATGACGCCGGCGAGCAGCAGGCGCTGGCCGAAGTCGGCGTCCTCGTAGCCGTAGGTGAAGCGCTCGTCGAAGCCGCCGACGGCGTGCGCGTGCGCCGCCCAGGTGGAGGCGTTCTCGCCGCGCCAGCCGGGCGGGCGCGGCACGCGCCGGTCGAGCAGATTGCGCAGGCCGGGCAGCTTGCTGACGATCAGGCGGCGCTTCTTCTCGACCCCCAGCCACCAGCTGCCGACGCGGTCGAGCACGCCGCGTCCGACCGCCGCCTCGTCGAGCTGCGCCGAGACGCGCGCGTCGAGCAGTACCTTGCCGCCGCTGACATAGCGGCGCGGCGCGGCGCGCCGCTCGTGCACCGCCAGGCACCAGCCGGACGGAATGCAGTCGCCGTCGAAGAACACCAGGTAGTCGCCGCGCGCCGCCGCGATGGCGCGGTTGAGGATGCGGCACTTCCGAAAGCCCTCGTCGGGATGCCAGACGTGCCGCAGCGGCATCGGCAGCCGCCTCGTCCACGCCTCGATCAGCGCGCGGGTCTCCGCCCCGCTGCCGTCATCGGCGACGAGGATCTCGTCCGCCGGCCGCGTCTGCCGCGCCAGCCCGGCGAGCACCAGGTTCAGCGCACGCGGATGGTTGTAGGTGGAGACGATGACGGAAATGCGCATACCAGGCGGGCGGCGCCGCGGACGGCCTAACTGCGGTCCTTCAGGGTCAGTGCCATCAGCTTGGCGTAGCGCATGCGGACGTAGTGCGCCGCCAGATAGGCGAGCAGCAGGCCGCGCCAGCCGTCGAGGAAGCCGCGCTTGAGGACAAAGAACTTGAAGAAGCGACCGGCCGGGCGCAGCACCAGGTGGCTGAGGCCGGCGCGCTGGCCGCGCGCGTGCAGCCCGGCGGCCATGATCGTCGTGTAACGGTCGATGGTGCGCAGGTGCTCGCCGATGTCGCGGTAGGGGATGTGCAACAGCTCGCCGCGCAGCGCCGCGCTGGGGCCGTCGAGCACGACGCGCTCGTGCAGGTCGTAGTCGGGGCTCGGCGCGAAGCGACCACGGCGGCGGTCGAACAGGCGCACGGTGCGATCCGGGTACCAGGTGCCGTGCCGGATCCAGCGCCCCAGGTACTGGCTGCAGCGCGGCATCGACCAGGCAGCGGCGCCGGGGAATCCGTTGGCGCGCAACGCGATCAGCTCCGCGCGCAGCGGCTCGGACAGGCGTTCGTCGGCGTCGACGACCAGCACCCAGTCGTGTGCCGCGGCGCGAATGGCGAACTCCTTCTGCGCCGCGTAGCCGGGCCAGTCGCGCTCGATCACCCGCGCGCCGCGCGCCACGGCGCGCGCCCGCGTATCGTCGGTCGAGTGCGAATCGACCACCACGATCTCGTCGCACCACGCCAGCGACTCCAGACACGCGTCGATGCGGTCGGCCTCGTTGAGCGTGATGACGCAGGCAGTGAGCTGCTCGCTCATGTGGGGCGCCGCTCGTCGCAGGCCGCCTTGGCCACTGCTTGCACGGATTTCATTTCGAACACCGATTCCACGGAGAAGACGTCAAAAAAGATAGTGAAAATAGATTCTCAGCTTCATCCGTGCGATTCGTGGCCCGATCAATCCGTGTCATCCGTGGCTAGCGTGGCTCTTCCGCCAGTACCTCCGCATACAACTGCTCGTATGCCGCCACCATGCTGTCGGCGGAAAATCCAGCCGCGATCCCCGCTGGGCCGGCGGCGGCGAGGCGGGCGCGCAGCGCCGGCTCGTGCAACAGCGTCGCGAGCGCGTCGGCCAGGGCGACGGCGTCGCCCGGCGGCACCAGCACGCCGCCACCCGCCTGGCGCACCGCGTCGCCAAGGCCGCCGACGTCGCTCGCCACCACCGGGCAGCCGGCTGCCATCGCCTCCAACGCCGCGACGCCGAGCCCTTCGGCGCGCGACGGCATGACGAAGACGTCGGCGGCGGCGAGCAGATCGGCGCCGTCGGCGCGCACGCCCAGCCAGCGCAGCTGTCGATCGAGGCCCAGGGCGCTCGCCTGTGCCTGCAACGCAGCGCCCTCCGGGCCACCGCCGGCGATCCAGGCGTGCGGACGCTGGCCGCGCGCACCGAGCGCCGCCAGCGCGTCGAGCAACACGTCGATGCCCTTGCGCCGCACCAGCGAGGCCAGCGTCAGCAGCACCAGCTCGCCGTCCGCCGCGCCAAGCCCGGCGCGCACGGCGCTGCGCGGGTGCCGGGGCGTGATGCGCGCCGGGTCGACCGCGCTCGGAATGACGACGAGGCGCTCGCGCGGCACGCCGCCGGCGGCCAGCTGCGCCGCGATCGCCGGCGCGATGGCGGCGGTGCGGCGGCTGCCGCGCAGGTAGATCTGGCGCGTCTCCCAGCCCGGCTTGACCGGCCGGTCCATGCGCCGCGTCACCACCGCCGGGCGGCGGGCGAGCCGCGCCGCCCAACCGCCGAGCCACGACGCGCGCCAGGTGTGCAGGTGCAGCAGGTCGACGCCCGCCGCGCGCACCGCCGCGGCGATGCGCCAGACCGCCGGCGCGTCGGCGTCGCCGCGCATCTTCACCAGCGCCGTGTCGATGCCGCGCCGCGCGGCCTCCGCCGCCGCCTCACTGCCCGGCGGACAGATGAGCAGGTTGCGATGGCCGCGCTGCGCCAGCCCCTCCATCAGCAGGAAGACCTGCACCTCGCCGCCGGAGAAGCCGCGCTCGGCGTTGATGTGCGCGACACCCAGCGAGCGATGAGCGATGAGCGACGCGTCGGCAGAGCGATGAGCGATGAGCGATGAGCGATGAGTCGGATCCGCATGACTCGCCTGGGGCTTTCCCCTCTCCTGCTCATCGCTCATCGCTGTTCTTCCTCATCGCTCATCGCTCGCCACTCATCGCTGTTCTTTAACGGTCGAGGCTCGCGTCGCCGAGGATGGCCTGCGTCGCGGCGCGGGCGTGGAAGCCGTCGAGGTGGCGGCGGTGGCGGGCGATGCGGGCGCGGAACTCGCCGTCATCGGCGCGGTAGAGGCGGTTGGCGATGCGGGTGGTGTCGCCCTTGTGGAAGACGTAGTGGCCGACGACGCGGTCGGGCAGCGCCAGCAAGCGATTGCCATGCGCGATCAGGGCGCTGTTGGCGGCGTGGGTCGCGTCGGTGCTGCCGTTGCTGGCGAACGCGGCGCCGGCGGCGCGGAAGGCGGCGGTGCGGTAGAGGGTCAGGCAGGAGCGCAGCCACGGCACGCCGTCGCTGGTGGCGCGACCGGCGAAGCGCGCGAGCAGCGGCGCGCCGCGCAGCGCCAGCGCCGCCAGCGGCGCGCCGCCATAGACGCGGATGGTCTGGTGGCGCGTGCCGACCGCCGCATAGCCGCCGCGCTCGAGCGCCGCGACCAGCATCGCCAGCCAGCCGGCGCGGTGCACGTAGGTGTCGGAGTGCATGACGGCGAAGTACGGCGTCGCGACCTGTGCCGCGCCGCGGTTGAGCGCCGCCGCCTGGGCGCCGACCAGGTCGTTGCGCACGCCGCTGTCGAGACAGGTGATCCAGTGCAGGCCGCGCAGGTAGTCGATCGACGCGTCGGTCGAGCCGTTGTCGACCACCAGGACGCGCGGCGCCGGCTGCGTGTAGCGCCGAATCGAGCGCAGGCAGAGGCGCACCGCGTCGAGCGTCTGGTAGTGCGGGATGACGAGGGTGACGTCCACGGCAGGCTGTTGGGCTGTTAGGCTGCTGGCTGTTAAGGGATTCTGCCATCCCCTAACAGCCCAACAGCCTAACCGCCTAACAGCCTCGATGGCCGACATCGCCCCGCTCTCCCACTCGCAGACCACCGAGCGCGTGCTGGCGCTGCTCGACGGGCTCGACTGGACGCGCGCCCGGGTGGCCGACGTCGGCGCCGGCAACGGCTACTTCTCGCAGGCGCTGGGCGAGCGGCTGCGCGGCCAGGGTCGCGATCCGGCGGCGCACCTCTCCGCCTGCGACGTGGTGCCGGCGGAGTTCCGCTATGCGCCGGTCGCCTGCCGGCCGATCGGCCCCGACGGGCGGCTGCCGTTCGACGACGCCAGTTTCGACGCGGTGGTCTCGATCGAGGTCGTCGAGCACGTCGAGAATCAGTTCGCCTTCCTGCGCGAGCTCGCCCGCATCGCCCGGCCGGGCGCGCTCGTGGTGGTGACGACGCCGAACACGCTCAACGCCAACTCGCGCCTGCGCACGCTGCTGCAGGGCTTCCCGCTGCTCTTCGACCCGCTGCCGCTCGACGCCGGCGACGTGCGCCACCTGAGCGGCCACATCCATCCCATCGGCCCCTACTTCCTCGCCGTCGCGGCGCTGCGCGCCGGGCTGGTCGAGCCGAGCTTCCACCCCGACCGCACCAAGACGTCGGCCAGCATGCAGACCGCCCTGCTCTCGCCGCTGCTGTGGCTCGCCGCCGCCGCCCAGCGCCGCCGCCTGCAGCGCAAGTGGCCGGCGGTGTACGAGCAGAACGCCGCGCTGCTGGAGTCGATCAACGGCTGGGGCATGCTCACCTGCCGCACCACGGTGCTGCGGGTGCGCAAGCCGCTCTGACGCCCCCAGCCTGACCTTCCCCCGAGACGGGGGAAGGAGTCCGATCGAGCTAGCGATCGGTCAGCACCGTTTCGAACGCTTCGACGCAGCCGAGGGTGATCACCGCCGACTGCGGGTCGAGGCGGCGCATCGAACGGCAGATGCGCTCGAAGGCAGCGCGGCGGACGCGCGTAGTGACCGGCGCGAAGCGCAGCCGGTCGAGGTCGATGATCCACGCCTCGAGGCCGCCGGGCGGGCGGCGGATGAGGAAGTTCTGCAGATTGAGGTCGGCGTGCACGGCGCCGGCGGCGAACAGCCGCTGCAGCGCGGCGGCGGCGGCGGCGCAGGCCGGGGCGCGCGCCGCCGGCGGCTGGGTCTGCAGGTAGTGCCACAGGTTGGCGGCGCCCCAGATCTCGCGCGTCGCCAGCGCGCCGCGGTAGACGCCCGGCGCGTCCCACAGCACCGCGGCGCCGAGCACCTCGGGCGTCGGCACGCCCTTCGCGATCAGCGTCGCGGCGGCGCGCAGCTCGGCGAAGGGGCGCGCGCGCAGGCCGAGGTAGCGACTGGTGTTGAGGCGCGCGACCAGGCCGCCACGCCGGTAGGGGCGCAGCACGACGCTGAGATCGGCACGCAGCGAGAAGGCGCCGACACCGCCGCGGCCGCCGGTCAGCGCGCGCGCCGGCGGCAGGCGCCCGGCGGCCCAGCGGCGCAACAGCTCGGCGACCTCGGGCGCCCCGTCGCGCACCGCGAGCCGCAGGCGCCCAGCGGACTCGGAACGGTAGCCGGGAGGCAGGGAGCGCACGACCGGCGCGGCGGCTCGCTCAGGAGCTGAGCGGCAGCGCCTCGTCGATCAGCATGACCGGGATGTCGTCCTTGATCGGGTACAGCAGGCGGCAGCTCTGGCAGGTGAGCCCGTCGCCGGACGCGGTCAGCTCGAGGGTGCCCTTGCACTTCGGGCAGGCGAGAATGTCGAGCAGGTCTTTACTGAGGGCCATCGGGATTCTCCTCCTTGGATCGCGGCGCGAGGCCGATGCGCCAGGCGATGGCGTCGAGCAGCGCCTCGGCGCGTTCCACCGCGGGCGCGATGCGTAGCGCAACCAGCTTGCCGGTTGCAAAGGGGAAGGCCTCCAGCTTGACGAGGTCCTTCTCGGTGGTGACCACCAGCTCGACGTCGTGACCGCGGCGGGCGATGCGCTGCCAGTCCTCGCGCGTGTAGCGGTGGTGGTCGGGGAACTCGAACACCTCTTCGATCTCCGCCTCCCAGCGGCGCAGCACGGCGTAGAAGCTGTCGGCGCGCGCCACGCCGCTGACCGCGACGACGCGGCGGCCGGCGAGATCGCCCATCGAGCGCGGCAGCCAACGGCCGCCGACCGATTCGACCAGGCCGACGGCGTCGAGCCGCGCGACGAAGCTCGGCACGCGCAAGCCGGCCGGCGCCGGCGGCGGCGGATCCTCGTCGCGCGCCATCAGCACCACCGCGTCGGCGCGGCGCAGGGCGCTGAGCGGCTCGCGCAGCGGTCCGGCCGGCAGCAGCGGCCCGCGCCGCGCGTCGAGCAACACCAGGTCGAAGTCGCGCGCCAGGGCGCGGTGCTGGAAGCCGTCGTCGAGCACGACGACGCCGGCGCCGAGCTGCGCCGCGGCCGTCGCGCCCTCGACGCGGCGCGGCGCGGTGACCACCGGACCGGGGAACAGCTTGGCGAGCATCACCGGCTCGTCGCCGGCGATCTCCGGACCGACCTCCGGCCCCTGCCCGCGTGAGACGATGGTGACGCCGCGCGCCGAGCCGCCGTAGCCGCGCGAGACGATGGCCGGGCGCGCCCCGCGCGCCGCCAGCGCGCCGGCCAGCCACAGCGTCATCGGCGTCTTGCCGGTGCCGCCCACCGCCAGGTTGCCGATGCTGACCACCGGTACCGGTGCACGCCGCGCGCGCAGCGCGCCGAGCGTGTAGCCGAGCCCGCGCAGCCCGACGCCGAGGCCGAACAGGCCGCTCAACGGCCGCAGCGCCAGCGCGCCCATCTGGCCGGCGGTGCCGCGCCGCTCCCACACCGCCCTCACTCCACCCCCAGCAGCGGCGCGACCAGCGCCCAGGTGCGCTCCAGCGACTCGGCACGCGCCGCGGCGACGCCGCGGCCGCGCGCGCCGGCGGCGTCGGCCGCCTCGCGGCGGGCCAGCAGCCCGTCCCAGTACTGCGCCAGCTCGCCCGGCGTGCGCACCACCTCGGCGGCGTCGGCGTCGCACAGCGCCTGCGCCGCGGCGGCGACGTTCTCGGTGTGCGGACCGAAGGCGGTCGGACGGCCAAAGGCCGCCGGCTCCAGCACGTTGTGGCCGCCGATGGTGTCCACCACGGTGCCGCCGACGAACGCCACCCAGCCGACCGGGAGGAAACGCGCCAGCTCGCCGAGGCTGTCGAGCAGCAGCACCTGCGTCTCGACCGGCACGTGCTCGGTGAGCGCGCTGCGCCGCGCCCAGCGCATACCGCCGGCGGCGAGCAGCTCGGCGACCGCCTCGAAGCGCTCCGGCCGGCGCGGCGCCAGGATCAACACGGCATCGCGGTAGACGCGCAACAGGGTGGCGAAGGCCTGCAGCACCAGGGCTTCCTCGCCGGCATGCGTGCTGGCGGCGATCAGCACGCGACGCTCCGCCAGGCCGGCGAGCGGCGGCGGCTCGACCGTGGTCGCCAGGCGCGCCGCCTTGAGCGAGCCGGTGACGCGCACGCGCGCCGGCGGCGCGCCGAGCGCGATGATGCGCTCGGCATCGGCCTCGGTCTGCATGCCGAACGCCGCCACCTGCGCCAGCGCGGCGGGAAACAGCGGACCGGCCCAGCGGTAGCGCTCGACCGCGCCGGGCGACAGGCGGCCGCTGACGATCGCCGCCGGCGCCCCGACGCGCGCCGCGGCGCGCAGCAGGCCGGGCCACAACTCGGTCTCGACGATCAGCAGCGCGCGCGGCCGCAGGCGGCGGAAGACGCGGTCGACGGTGCGCAGCGCGTCGACCGGCAACAGCGTCGCCAGATCGGCGTGCAGCTCGTCACGCGCCACGGCGCGCCCGGTGAGGGTCGTGGTCGACACCACCACCGGCCGCTGCGGACAGCGCTCGCGCAACCGGCCGACCAACGGCGTGGCGGAGAGCGCCTCGCCGACCGAGGCGCAGTGCACCCACAGCGGCGGCTGCGCCAGCGCCGGCAGCGCGGCGTGCCCGAGGCGCTCGTCGAGGCCTTCGCGGAAACCGCGCTGGCGCAGCCACGGCCATGCCGCGGCCGCGCCCAGCGCGGCGAGGCCGCCGACCAGATCGTACCCCCAGTAGGTGAGCCGCGCCGCGATCGGCGACGGCGGCAGCCGCGGTGCGGCCGCAAGCGTGGCGGACGGCTCGCGGGGCGGCGGATCGTCAGCCCGCGCCGCGGCGTCGTCGGGGAAGAGCGAGGACACGGAGCCACAGGCTTACACGGAAACGCGGCGGGATGCTCACCCCCGCGCCCGCGCCGGCGCGTCCACCATGCCCATCTCCGCCTCCACCGACTCGCTGAGTTGGACGAGCCGCGCCTGCAGCTCGGTGACCAGCCCGGTCAGCTGCTCCGAGCTGGCGTCCTGCGGCACCGACAGCGGCGCACCGACGGCAACGCGTATACGTCCGAACGGCTTGGGCACGATCAGGCGGTCCCAGCTCTTCAACCGCCAGGCGCGCGTGGTGGCATAGGCGACCGGATAGATCGGCGCCGCGACCGCCTTGGCGAGGTGAATGACGCCCGGCTTGGCGACGTAGCGCGGTCCGCGCGGACCGTCGGGGAACACCATCATGTTGTTGCCGTGGCGGAAGGCGTCGACCAGCCGCAGAAATCCGCCCACCGCGCCGCGCGTCGCGGAGCCGCGCACGGTGGTGACCCCCCAAGCGCCGAGCAGTTGGGTCGCCATCTCACCGTCGCGATGCTGGCTCACCATGATGCACATCGGCGCCTCCTCGCCGAGCACCGGCAGGATCAGCAACCGATTGTGCCAGCACGCCAACACCGCACGTTCGTTGCGCGCCCAGCGCGCGCGCAGGTCGGCGTCGCCGACGTACTCGACGCGCAGCGAGCGGCGCAGCAGGAAGAGCAGCGGCCGCAACAGCCACGGCGCCAGATCGGCAAGCCGGGCGAGGATGCGGCGGCGCAGGGTGAGGGGTTTCTCACTCATTGTCGAGCCCGAGCCCGAGCCCCAGCCCGAGCCGGGCCCGCCTGGAAACGGGCTCGGGCTCGGGCTGGGGCTCGGGCTCGATGGGAGCAGGCATCACTGCAGCAGGTCCAACGTCGTGTCGCTGAACTGCAGATCGTGCAGACGGCGGTAGTCGCCGTTGCGCGCCAGCAGCTCGTCGTGCGTGCCCTGCTCGGCGATCGCGCCGCGCACCAGCACGACGATGCGGTCGGCATTGCGCACGGTCGACAGGCGGTGCGCGATGACCAGCGTGGTGCGGCCGTGCATGAGCGTGTCGAGCGCCTGCTGGACCAGGCGCTCCGACTCGTTGTCGAGCGCCGAGGTCGCCTCGTCGAGCACCAGGATGGGGGCGTTCTTGAGCAGCGCGCGGGCGATGGCGATGCGCTGGCGCTGGCCGCCGGAGAGGCGCAGGCCAAGCTCGCCGATCATCGTGTCGTAGCCCTGCGGCAGCTCGCTGATGAACTGGTGCGCGTTGGCGGCGCGCGCCGCGGCGATGATCGCCTCCATCGGCTGCTCGATCGAGCCGTAGGCGATGTTGTTGCGCACCGTGTCGTTGAACAGGAAGGTGTGCTGGGTGACCAGCGCCATCTGCTCGCGCAGGCTCTGCTGGGTGACGTCGCGGATGTCGATGCCGTCGATGCGGATCGCGCCGCGGGTGACGTCGTAGAAGCGCAGCAGCAGATCCGCCAGCGTGCTCTTGCCGCCGCCGCTCGGGCCGACCAGTGCCAGCACCTCGCCGCGCCGGATGGTCAGCGACACGTCGCGCAGCACCGGCTCGTCCTGGTAGGCGAAGGTCACCGCCTCGAACTCGATGCTCCGCTCGATCGGCGGCAGCGCGCGCGCGTCCGCACGGTCGGCAACCTGCGGCGCCGTGTCGAGCAGCTCGAAGACGCGATCGGCCGCCGCCAGGCCCTGCTGCAGGGTGCCGTTGGCGCGGCCGAGGCCCTTGAACGGGTCGTAGAGCAGGAACAGCGCGGTGAGGAAGGCGAGGAACGAGCCCTGCGTGCGGCCGCCGGCGATGACGCTGTAGCCGCCGTACCAGACGACGCCGGCGATCCCGAAGGCGGCGAGAATCTCCATCATCGGCGTGGTGAAGGCGCGGATGCGGGCGACGCGCATGGCGGTGCGCTGCAGGCCGCGGCTCTCGGCGGCGAAGCGACTCTTCTCGTACGCCTGCATGTTGAAGGCCTTCACCACCCGGTTGCCCTGCACGGTCTCCTGCAGCAGCGCGGTGAGCACGCCGAGCGTGCCCTGCAGCTTGCGGGCGTGGGCGCGCATCTTCTTCGAGAGCCGCACCATCGGCAGCACCGAGGCGGGGAAGACGACGATGGCGATCAGCGCCAGCACCCAGTCCTGGTAGAAGGCGACCACCAGCAGCGCGATCAGCGACACGCCGTCCTTGAGGATCGAGGCGACCGTACCGGTGAGCGCGGTGCCGATGACGTAGACGTCGCTGGTGACGCGCGACAGCAGCGCGCCGGTCGGATGTTGGGTGAAGAAGCCGAGCGAGAGGTCCTGGATGTGCGCGTTGAGGTCCTTGCGCAGGTCGTTGATCACCTCGTTGCTGACGTACTCCGACAGGTAGGCGCTGCCGAAGCCGCACAGGCCGCGGAAGACGAACACCAGGATGATCGCGATCGGCAGCACCTGCAGCACGGCGGCGTTCTTGGCGGTGAAGATGTCGTCGAAGATGAAGCGCACCAGGAACGGCATGACGCCGTTGGTGGCGCCGAAGAGGATCATGCACGCCATGGCGCCGGCGAAATACGGCCAGACGTAGGGCCGCATGTAGCCGAGCAGCCGGCGGATGAGGGCGCGGTCCATGGCGGCTCAGGAGACCAGGCCGAGCGCCAGGTCGGCGGCGCGCGCCGCCGCGCCGGGCGCGCCGAGGCGCGCGCGCAGGTCCGCGAGCGCGGCGGTGACCGCGTCGCGCCGCGCGTACACGTCGCGCACCGCGGCGGCGATGGCCTCGGGCGTCACCGCGTCCTGGATCAGCTCGGGCAGCACGGCGCGGCCGAGGATGATGTTCGGCATGCCGATGAACTCGACGTCGACCAGGCGGCGGGCGATCCAGTAGGTGAGCGGCGCGAGCTTGTAGACGATCACCAGCGGGCAGCCGAGCAGCGCCGTCTCCACCGTCGCGGTGCCCGAGGCGACCACCGCCGCGTCGGCGGCGGCGACGACGTTGTTGGTGTCGCCGTGCGCGACCGGGAGCGGCACGGCGGCGCCGTCGAGCGCGGCGCGCAGCGTATCGGCGTCGAGCGACTCGGCCAGGCAGACGATCGGCTGCCAGCCTTCGGCGATCAGCTGACGGGCCGCGGCGACCATCGGCGCGAAGAGGAAGGTCACCTCCTTGCGGCGGCTGCCGGGCAGCAGCGCCAGCACCGGCCGGTCGGGCGCCAGGCCGTAGTGCGCGCGCGTCTCGTCGCGGCCGCGCGTCGGCCGCACCACGTCGAGCAGTGGATGGCCGACGAACTCCGCCAGCCGGCGACCGTTGGTGTTGTAGACGCCCTCCTCGAACGGGAAGACGGCGGCCAGCTTGTCGACCCGTTCGCCGATGGTGCGGATGCGGCCCTTGCGCCACGCCCACACCTGCGGGGCGATGAAATAGAAGACCGGGATGCCGCGCCGCTTGGCCTGCTTGGCGAGGCGCAGGTTGAACTCCGGGTAGTCGATCAGCACGACCAACGCCGGGCGCTCCTCGTCGAGGAAGCGCACCAGGCGGCGATAGGCGCGCAGCAGGCGGCCGAGCGTGCCGAAGGTCTCGGTGAAGCCCATCGTCGCGACGTGCTCGGTGTCGACCAGCACGCGCATGCCGGCGGCGCGCAGGCGCGGCCCGCCGATGCCGGCGAGCTCGAGGTCCGGCGCGCGCGCACGCAGCGCCGCGACCAGCGCGGCGCCGTGCAGGTCGCCCGACGCCTCACCGGCGACCAGCAGCACGCGCAGCGTCACACCGTCTCCAGTGCGGCGCGGATGCGCTCGGCGACTTCCATGGCGCGCACCGCGGTGACGCCGTCGACCAGCGGCGTGGCGCGCGTACGTACCGAGGCGACGAAGGCTTCGATCTCGTCGAACAGCGGGTCGGCGTCGCTGAAGTGCCGCTCGGTGGCGTCGATCGACGGCAGGCCGCCGTCCTGCGACGGCAGACGGCGTAGGACGCGGATGCTGCGGTCGCCGTAGTCGACCGACACGTAGGTGTCGGCCTGGAAGAAGCGGATCTTGCGCTCGCGCTTGGTGGCGACGCGGCTGGCGGTGACGTTGGCGATGATGCCGCCGGCAAAGCGCAGGCGCGCGTTGGCGATGTCGGCGCGCTCCGACAACACCGGCACGCCGACCGCCTCGACGCGCTCGAGCGGCGCGTGCACGACGCTGAGGATGACGTCGAGGTCGTGGATCATCAGGTCGAGGATGACGTCGACCTCGGTGCCGCGCTCGGTGAACGGCGCCAGCCGGTGGCACTCGATGAAGCGCGGATTGGTCAGTACGCCGGCGAGCTCGCGGATCGCCGGGTTGAAGCGCTCGAGGTGGCCGACCTGCAGGATACGCCCATGCTGCGCCGCCAGCGCGACCAGCGCGCGGCCCTCGTCGAGCGTCGCGGTGATCGGCTTCTCGACCAGCACGTCGACGCCGTTGGCGAGCAGCTGCGCGGCGACCGCGTGGTGGGCGGGGGTGGACACCGCGATGCTGGCGCAGTCGACCCGGCCGATCAGCGCCGCGACGTCGGGCAGCACCGGCGCGCCGACCTTGGCGGCGATGGCCGCGGCGCGCGCCGCGTCGGCGTCGACCACGCCGACCAGCTCGACGCCCGCCAGGCTGGCGTACTTCTCGGCGTGGAAGGCGCCGAGATAGCCAACGCCGACCACCGCCGCGCGCACCACCTCAGCCGGCATCGGCGCGCACTCCGACGATCGCCAGATCGGCGGCCGCGGCATCGGCGAGCACTTGCTCGCGTTCCAGCAGCAGCGTCCTGCCGGCTTCCAAGGCCAGCACCGCGATGCCGGCCTCGCGGCAGGTGACCACCGTCGCCGGGCCGACTGCCGGCACGTCGAAACGCAGATCCTGGCCCGGCTTGGCGACCTTCACCGCCACCGCGCCGCCGTGCCCCAGCGCGCCGCCGCGGCGCAGCGCCTCGTCGGTGCCTTCCACCGCCTCCACCGCCAGCACCATGCGCGACTTCACCACCACCGTCTGGCCGACGTCCCAGGCGCCGACCCCCTTGGCGACCGCCAGGCCGTGGCGGATGTCGGCCCACTCCGGCTCGCTCGGCGCGCGCGCCGTCAACCGCCCCTCCGGCGTCAGGATGCTGGCCAGGAAGAGGGTCGACTCGACCACCGCGATGCCCTCGCCCTCCAGCTCCTCGGCGACGCCGCGCAGCAGAACGTCGTCGCCCCACTGGGTCAGCCGCGACAGAAAGCGCATGGCGCGCTCGTCGGGCGCGAAGTGCTCCAGCAGCGCCGCCTTGCGGATGCCACCGGCCATCACCGCGCGGCGCACCCCGGCGGCCTGGAAGGCGCGGATGATGGTGTCGAGCTGGCCGACCTTGATCCAGGTGCAGGCGTCGACCGCCGCTTCCAGCCGCGGATCGGTCTCGCCCTCGTGCGCAACCGCCACCACGCCGAGCCCCTCGGCCCTGGCGGTGCGCGCGAACAGCAGCGGGAAGGTGCCGTTGCCGGCGATGAGTCCGATTCGCTCCATCGAACGAAAAGCCAAAACCACAGATGAACACAGATCACCACCGATGAACACGGAGGCGACCGTCTGGACGGCCGCCTCCGTGTCTATCCGTGGTTCTCAGTGTTCATCTGTGGATTCCGGGTTCTTGCGCCGGCCTTCGCGACACACCCCGCGTTGCGAGGCTTCGACGAAGGCGACGAAGCGCTCGACCTCGGGGACGGCGGCGAGCTCGGCGCGGATTTGGGCGGCGGCGGCGGCGACGCGCAGGCCGTGGCGGAACATGATCGCGTAGGCGCGGCGCAGCGCGCGCACCACGTCGGCCTCGATGCCGCGGCGCTTGAGGCCGAGCAGGTTGAGACCGTGCAAGGTGGCGCGGTCGCCGGTGGCGTTGCAGAACGGCGGCACGTCCTGCGACACCATCGAGCCGGCGCCGACGATCGCCGATTCGCCGACGCGCGCGAACTGGTGCACGGCCGACAGGGCGCCGAGCACGGCAAACGACTCGATGGTCACGTGGCCGCCGAGCTGCGTGCCGTTGGCGATGATGGTGCGGTCGCCGACGATGCAGTCGTGCGCGATGTGGGTGTAGTTCATCAGCAGGTTGCCGTTGCCGACCCGGGTCAGCATGCCGCCGCCCTCGGTGCCGGGCTGCAGCGTGGCGAACTCGCGGATGCGGTTGTCGTCGCCGATCTCCAGGCGGCTGTCCTCGCCGTGGAACTTGAGGTCCTGCGGCGGCGTGCCGACGGCGGCGAACGCGAAGATCTGGTTACGCGCGCCGAGCCGGGTGAGGCCCTCGACGACGGCGTGGGCGCCGACGCTGGTGCCGGCGCCGAGTTGGACGCGCGGCCCGACGACCGCATACGGACCGACCGTCACGCCGTCGGCCAGGGCGGCCGTCGGCGCGACGACCGCCGTCGGATGGATCTGCGCTCCGCTCATGCGGATCGGGCGCGGTTACTTGCGGGCGTTGTAGCGCGCGATGATCTGCTCGGTGAGGTCGAGCTCCGGGGCGCCGTACAACACGCTGCTGCTCGACTGCTCGAGGATCATCGAGTAGCCGTTCTCCTTGCCGAACTGCTCGATGACGCCCTGCAGCTGCTTGAGCAGCTCGACGGTGAGCTCGTTGTCCTTCTGCTGCAGCTCGCCCTGCGAATCCTTGTAGGCGCGCTCGAAGTC
>JANRJF010000259.1:0-4374 GCA_033764095.1 Deltaproteobacteria bacterium
CGCTGCCGGCGAGCAGCCACGCGCCTACACGCGCGAGCGCCACCGCGCCTGGCTGCTGCGGCGGAGGATTGACGCATGACGGCGCGGCGGAGACGGCGCGCGGCGCCGGTTGCGGCCATGCTCGCCGGGCTGGGGCTGATCGCCGTTCCGGTGGTCGCTGGTTGGCAGCCGCGAATCATCTGGAACGCATCGGCGAGCGTGCCGCTCGGCCTCTACATCGCGGCGCCGGCCGACGACCTCGCGGTCGGTGACCTCGTGCTTGTCCACCCGCCCCACGCGCTGGCGGCGTTCTTCGCCGAGCGAGGCTACGTCGCGCGCGGCGTGCCGCTGCTAAAGCACGTCGCCGCCCTGCCGCCGCAGGTGGTGTGCGCCGAGGGTCACGCGATCATGGTCGATGGCGAGACGGTGGCGCACCGCCGCGGCGCTGACCGCCTGGGCCGCCCGCTGCCGACCTGGCACGGGTGCCGCGCACTCGAAGCCGGCGAGGTGTTCCTCCTCAACGCGGCCGAGCCGGACAGTCTCGACGGCCGCTACTGCGGGCCCCTCCCGCGCACGAACATCGCCGCCCGGCTGCGTCCTGTCTGGATCACGAGGCGCGGAATATGAGCACGACACCCCCTTTCCACGCGCCCCCATTGGCGACGCGCGGCGCTCTGGCAGGACGCGCTGGACCGCTCGCTTCCTCCCTCCCGTCCCGGTCGTGGCCCTGCATCGCTGTCGTGCTGCTGCTGATCAGCTTGCCGCTGTCCGGGGTGGCGGCACAGGCGATCCATGCTGCCGAAATCGCGGCTGCATCGCAGCGCTTCGGCATTCCGGAAACCTGGATAAGGGCGGTGATGCGTGCGGAGAGCGCCGGCGATCGGCACGCCGTGTCGCACCGCGGCGCCATGGGGCTGATGCAGGTGATGCCGGCGACCTGGGCGGGCCTGCGCGCGCAGCACGGTCTCGGCGCCGATCCCTTCGCGCCGCAGGACAACATCATGGCGGGCACCGCGTATCTGCGCGAGATGCTGGACCGCTTCGGGTCGGTGCAGCTGATGCTGGCGGCCTACAACGCCGGGCCGCGTCGGGTGGAGGCGCATCTGTCGACAGGGCAGCCGCTGCCGGCGGAGACGCGGGCCTACGTCGCAGCTCTGGCGCCGCTACTCACCGGTGACGCCGGCAGCGCTGCGGTTGGCCAGCTTGCGGTGCGTGCCGCGAACAACGCTGACGGAATCTTCGTGCGGCTCGGCGGTGCCGATACGGCACCGACGCGGTCGATCTTCGTGCCGGTTGGCGGTGCGACAATCGCAGCTGATACACCAGCCGCGCAGCCATTTGTCGGCCGATCCCGAGCAGCCGGGGCGCACGATGCCGACGGGCCAGAAGGCGATCGCGGATCCATCTTCGCCACCCGTCGCAGCGCAGGCGGCGCACCGTGAGGGATGGCGTTGGAACGCGGGGCATGGCGCGACCCGGCAGTCTCGCCTCTGGCGCACCTGCGCGCACGTTTGGGTACTTCTGTCATGCAGCCGGCCTCCCCAGAACCAACCCCCAAAGCGGTGGAGGCGGAGGACCCAGGAACCCCGACCGCAGATCGCCAGATAAAAGCAGGGCTGGCGGTCGGTCGTATGTGCCTGATCCAAAACGACGATTCGCGCCACGCGCCGAAGTGGCGGCTGGCGCTTCGTGCCAAAAGCCGAGGCGAATCAACGACCTCCGCGCCAGCCTCCTCTACGCGCAGGGGGATCTGCGGCTATGACGACCCGCGACGACGACCTGCATGTCCGCCCCGGCCGCATCGGCGACACGCGTGCGGCGACCCGCCGCGCACGAAGCTTCGTCGGCCACGTCATGCGCGCCGTCCGCAAGGCCGGCCACACCGGCACTGGCTTTGGCCGCGGCGCGCGGGGTGCCGGCCGCTCCCGCTTCGGGCGCGGCCGCGCCGCCGCGGCACAGGCCGCGCTCCGCTCGCCGTCGCGACGCGTTGTGATCAAGGCGCGCGTCGTGCGCCATCAGGGAACGCGCTTCCGCTCCGCCTCCCTCGCCACCCACATCGGCTACCTCCAGCGCGACGGGGTCACGAGCGAAGGTGCCAAGGCGCGGCTCTTCGACGCGGGCTCCGACAACGCCGACGGCCGCGCCTTCGCGGAGCGCTGCGCCGATGACCGGCACCACTTCCGCTTCATCGTCAGCCCCGAGGACGCACCTGCGCTCGCGGACCTCAAGGCCTGGACGCGCGATCTTATGCGACAGGCCGAGCAGGATCTGGGCAGCCGTCTCGACTGGGTCGCAGTCGATCACTGGAACACCGACAACCCCCACGTCCATGTCCTGGTGCGTGGCCGCGCCAAGGATGGTGGCGACCTGGTGATCTCGCGCGACTACATCTCGCGCGGCTTCCGTGGCCGTGCCGAGGCGCTGGTCGAGCTGGAACTCGGGCCGCGGACCGAGAAGGAAATCCGCAGCGCGCTGGAGGCCGAGGTCGGTGCCGAGCGCTGGACCGGTCTCGACCGTGCCCTGCGCGCCGCCGCCGATGAGGGTGGCGGCATCCTGGACCTGCGCCCCGCCGGCGCGGACGCCGCCGATCCGGAACTCCGCCGGCTGATGATCGGCCGGGCGCAGACGCTGGAGCGGTTCGGGCTCGCAGAACGCCACGGTCCCGCGGTCTGGACGCTCAGGCCCGGCATGGAGGAGACGCTGCGTGACCTCGGAACCCGCGGCGACATCATCAGGACCATGCACCGCGCCATGCAGGGCGTCGGCGCTGAACGCGCCGCCGGTGACTTCGCCATCCATAGCGACCGGCCAGAACCGATCATCGGCCGCCTCGTCGAGCGCGGCATCGCCGACGAGCTCAAGGGCAGCGGGTACGCGATCATCGACGGCATCGATGGCCGCGTGCATCACCTCCGCTTCGCGGACATCGACGCGACAGGCGACGGGCACCCGGGGGCGGTCGTCGAGCTTCGCCGCTACCAGGATGCCAGCGGGAGGGAGCGCAGCGCCCTCGCCGTGCGGTCGGACCTCCCAGTCGAGGCACAGGTCACCGCCGATGGCGCGACCTGGCTGGACCGCCGCCTGCTGGACCGCGAGGCGCTGCCGCTGGCCGGACAGGGCTTCGGTGCAGACGTCGAGGGCGCACTCGCTCGCCGCACCAAGCATCTCGTCGCAGCCGGGCTCGCTCGCCGGCAGGGCCAGCGCGTGGTCTTCGCGCGCGACCTGCTCAACACGCTGCGCGAGCGCGAGGTGGAGGCGGCTGCCGCGCGGGTGACTGCCGAGACGGGGAAGTCGTGGCGGCCGGCGCGGGAGGGGGACGGCGTCGCCGGGGTCTTCACCCGACGCCTCGACCTGGCCTCGGGGCGCTTCGCGATGATCGACGACGGGCTCGGCTTCCAGCTGGTGCCGTGGAAGCCGGCGATGGAGCGGCAGCGGGGACTGGCCGTGGCGGGGAGCATCGCGCCCGGCGGCGGGCTCGAGCTTACACCCATGCGGAAGCGAGGCCTCAGCCTCTGACCGGACGCCGCGCCGCTGGATCGGCCCGGTAGGGTCCCCCGCCTTTTCGCGCGATGCGCTCGCCGTGGCTACGACGCAGGTCCGCGACTGCTTGAACACGAGCACGCCGATCGCGCACGTCTCGCGGCATGGTCGCTGCGCTCGTCACCCACCCATGACCGCCACCAAGATCCTCTGGGGCCAGGTCCTGGTCGTCTTCCTGATCGTGCTCGCCGCGGTCTGGGGCGCGACGCAGTGGGTCGCCTGGCGCCTCGGCTACCAGGCGCAGCTCGGGCAGCCGATGGACATCTTGGCCGGCGTACCGGTCTACCCGCCGCCCGCCTTCTTCCTGTGGTGGTACTGGTACGACGCCTACGCGCCGCGGGTCTTCTACGAGGGCGCCGTCATCGCCGCGGCCGGTGGCTTCGCAGCAATCGGCATCGCCATCGGCATGTCCGTCTGGCGCGCCCGCGAGGCGCGGGACGTTACCACCTACGGCTCGGCCCGCTGGGCGACGGAGCGCGAAGTGCGCGACGCTGGGCTACTCGCTCCCGATGGCGTCGTCCTCGGCTGGTTCGCACAGCGCTATCTCCGCCATGACGGGCCGGAGCACGTGCTGTGCTTCGCGCCGACGCGCTCCGGCAAGGGCGTGGGCCTCGTCGTGCCGACGCTGCTGACCTGGCCGGGCTCGGCGATCGTCCACGACATAAAGGGCGAGAACTGGAAGCTCACCGCCGGTTGGCGGGCCCGCTTCGGGCGCGTGCTGCTGTTCGATCCAACCAATCCGGCGAGCGCCGCCTACAACCCGCTGCTCGAGGTCCGCCGCGGCGATAGCGAGGTCCGCGACGTCCAGAACATCGCCGACATCCTGGTCGACCCGGAGGGCGCGCTGGAGCGGCG
>JANRJF010000260.1:0-2463 GCA_033764095.1 Deltaproteobacteria bacterium
TCGAACGTGCAGATCACCGACGTCACCGACACCACGATCACGATCGAGTGGGACACCGACGAGCCGGCGACCAGCGGCGTCTCGTTCAACGACGGCGTGGTCTACGACGTGCTCAGCGACCCGACCCTGGTGCTGCACCACGTGATGACCCTCAGCAGCCTGACGCTGGGCACGACCTATCACCTGACCGTCTCGTCGACCGACGTGATCGGCAACGGGCCGTCGGTGGCGGGGCCGGTCGACGCCACCACCGGGGCGCCGTGCTACGACGCCGGCGTCGCGTGCGACGACGGCAACGCCTGCACCGACGGCGACGTCTGCGACGGTGCGGGCGGCTGCGCCGGCAGCGCGATCACCTGCAACGACGGCAGCTCGTGCACGCGCGACTCGTGCGAGCCGCTCGCCGGCTGCGTCTACACCGTCGAGCCCCTGCCTGCGGCGAGCTGCCGCAACCCCGGCCGGTCGGTGCTGGTGCTGAAGGACAACGGCGACGACAGCCGCGACCACGTGCTGTGGAAGTGGCTGCTCGGCGACACGCCGCTCTCCGCCTTCGGCGCGCCGACCTCGGCCACGAGCTACGGCCTGTGCGTCTACGACGACGCCTTCGGCAGCTACCGCGCGGTGATGAACGCGGAGATCTCGCCGGTGGCGGGCTGGACCCCCTTCCCGCGCGGCTTCACCTACCTCGACAAGACGCGCAGCCGGCAGGGGGTCCAGAAGCTGCACCTTCTCCAGGGAGCGGGGACGAAGTCCAAGGTGCTGTTCGTCGGCCACGGCGCGGCCCTGAACCTGCCGTTGCCCGGGACGGCGCTGCCGCTGTGGCAGACGTCGCAGGTGGTGGTGCAGCTCAGCAACAGCGACGGCGAGTGCTGGCAGTCGACCTTCGCCGCCCCGGCGCGCCGCAACCAGCCCGGCGTCTTCCGCGACGTCGCGCCCTAGACTCCGCAGCGCCCCATTCTGGAGTGCGGCGTGAAGCGCCGCTCTGGATTGATCTCGAATCCGGAGCGGCGCTGCACGCACTCCAGATTTTCGCTTTGCAAACCGCGACGCGTTGGTTAGCGTCGCGCCGAGTCACCAACAACGGGCCGGAGCGAAAGCGAGATGCACCTTGATCGCCTCCGGAAGATTCGGCCACGCACGGCGGGAGGATCCCCGCCTTCGTTCCCGCGCGCGCGTGCTCGTCGCGCTGACCCTTCTCCTCACCGCCCTGCCCGCCGCGGCCCCGGCGGCGGTGGCGCTGCGCCATCGCGTCACCGGCGCATGGAGCACGGGCTTCCAGGGTGAGATCGCGGTCGACAACACCGGCCCGGGCGCGATCGACGGCTGGCGGCTGAGCTTCGACCTGCCGGCGGCGATCGTCGACCTGTGGGGCGCGACGGTCGTCGCGCACGCGGGCGACCGCTACGACCTCGCGCCGGCGGCGTGGAGCGCCACGATCCCCGCCGGCGGCTCGATCACCATCGGCTTCGTCGCGCAGCGCGACGGCGGCGCGGTCGACCCGAGCGGCTGCGTCTTCGACGGCGCCGCGTGCACCTTCGCCGCCGGCGGCGGCGTCACGCCGTCGCCCGCGCCGAGCGGCGGCGCGACCGCGGCGCCGACGCGCACCGCGACACCCGACGCGGGCGGCGTCTACCTCGGTTCCGGTCCCTCGCTCGCGCCGATCTACAACTACGGCCGCGCGCTGCAGCAGGCGTGGTACTTCTACGAAGCGCAGCGCTCCGGCCCGCTGCCGCGTTTCGACGGCGACCTGCCCTTCTTCGATCCCGCCACCGGCGCGCGGCTGCACGACGGCTTTCTCGCCAACCGGCTGCCGTGGCGCGGCGATTCCGACGTCGGCGACGGCGGCGACGTCGGCCTCGACCTGACGGGCGGCTGGCACGACGCCGGCGACCACGTGAAGTTCGGCCTGCCGATGGCGTTCTCGGCCAGCTTCCTCGCCTGGGGCGTGCTGGAGTACGAGGACACGCTGCGCGCCACCGGCCAGCTCGGGTACGCGCGCGACAACCTGCGCTGGGTGGCGGACTGGTTCGTGCGCGCCCATCCCGAGCCGAACGTGCTGTGGGGGCAGGTCGGCCAGGGCGACATCGACCACCGCATCTGGGGTCCGCCGGAGGTGATGCCGCACGTGCGGCCGGCGTGGAGGATCGACCTCGCGCATCCGGGACCGGACCTGGCGGCGCAGACCTCGTCGGCGCTGGCGATCATCTCGATGGTGTTCCGCGCCGACGAGCCCGCGTACGCCGCGGTGCTGTTGCGGCACGCGGTCGAGCTGTACGACTTCGCCCAGGCGACGCGCGCGCCGGAGACGCCGACCGACAAGTCGCTCGGGCGCTATTCGGATTCCATCCTCGACGCGCGCTCCTACTACGCCTCGACCTCGGGGGCGCAGGACGACCTGCCGTGGGCGGCGGCGTGGCTCTACCGCGCCACCGGCGAGGCGCGCTACCTGCACGACGCCGAGGC
>JANRJF010000261.1:0-2969 GCA_033764095.1 Deltaproteobacteria bacterium
GGCGCCCGGCTTCGAGCCCGCCAGCCACGTGCTCATGCGCCGGCTGCTGGAGCTGACGCGCGGCGGCACCTTCCTGCTCTTCACCTCGTACGCGGCGCTCGACCGCGCCTGGTTCGAGCTCGCCAACGGCCTGCGCAGCGCCGGCTATCTGCCGCTGCGCCAGGGCGAGCTCGGGCGCAGCGCCCTGCTCGGCCGCTTCGCCGGTGAACCGCGCGCCGTGCTGTTCGCCACCGACAGCTTCTGGGAAGGTGTCGACGTGCGCGGCGACGCGCTGCGCTGCGTGGTCATCGCCAAGCTGCCGTTCCGCGTCCCCACCGAACCGCTGGAAGAGGCGCGCGTCGAGGCGATCGCCGCGCGCGGCGGCGACCCCTTCGCCGAGCGCGCCCTGCCGCAGGCGGTGCTCAAGCTGCAACAGGGCTTCGGCCGCCTCATCCGCGCCCGCACCGACCGCGGCGCGGTGGTCGTGCTTGACAGCCGCCTGGCGCGCAAGCGCTATGGCCAGACCTTCTTCGCCTCGCTCCCCCCGGCGCGCCGCGTCGTCGGCGGCACCGAGCTGGTGCTGGGCGAAGTGGGGCGGTTCTTTTCTTCCCCCCTTTGATCCCCCTTCAAAAGAGGTGGGCCCGGGGGGGATGCGAGTCGCCCGCCAATCGAGACGTCCGTTACAGAATCCTGTCGTGCCGAATCTGCGGAAGCGGCGAGCGAACTAACCGCCGCTCGGCGTCAACTCGAACTAGCGCTGTGCGCAGGCGACGCCGGCGACGATCTCGTCGACGGCGACGCGGCCGTCGCGGTTGCGGTCGGCGGCGGCGCATTGGTCGAGCGACGTGCTGTCGAGCGCGATACCGACGGCGCGCACCAGCTCGTCGATGCCGACGCGGCCGTCGCCGCCGCAGTCGCCCGGACAGGTGGGGATCGGCGATGGCGTTGGCGTCGCCGTACGGCGCGGCTGGCCGGCCGGCGTCCGCGTCGGCACGTCGCGCGGCGATGCGACGATGGCGAACTCGTGCGTGTAGGTGCGGCCGGCAAACTCGACCTGGTAGCGCCAGGCGCCGAGCGGACCGTCGGCGGCAAAGCGCTCGAAGATCTGGCCGCGGTACGCCGCGGCGAACGCCTGCGGGCTCGACACCGACCAGCGTGCGTAGGCGACGCCTGCCGGCGTGTAGATGGTGTGCTGAGCCACCTCGCCAGCCGGCAGGTCGCGGTAGTACGCGGTGAGGACGACGCGGCGCCCCTTCACGATGACGTCCTGCTGATTCGGCTTGTCGGCCTTCGGGCAGGCGGCCAACAACGGCTTGGCGATCCCGCTGGTGAGCGCGCTGATCGACGGATCGAGATACGACGGCTGCACCTCCCACCACGACGTCGCGGTGGTGCGGTTGCAGGTTCCGGCGTAGGGATCGATCAGGCGGCCGTCGCGGTCGTGCACCTCGAAGTGCAGGTGCGGGCCGGTGGAGTTGCCGGAGCTGCCGACGATGCCGAGATACTCGCCCACCGAGACGCTGTCGCCGACCGCCTTGTCGGTGAGCGAATGGCGCTTCAGATGTCCGTACCAGGCCGTCGAGCCGTCAGCGTGGCGGACGTACACGGCGTTCCAGGCATTGTTGCCGAACTTGCAGTTGTGATCCGGGTTGCCGTCGTCCTTCTCGATGATGGTGCCGTCGGCCGCCGCCACCACCTGCACGGCATTGCTCTCCACCCGGTTCCACGCCCACGGCCACAGGAAGATGTCGGTCCCGGTGTGGTTGTAGCCGCTCGGCAGGTCGTAGGTCCGCCGCCCGCAGTGGAAGTCGCGCACCGCGCCCGGCGCGAGCGGATCATGGTCGACGTAGGCGGAGATGCCGTAGTAACCGAACCCGCTCGGCTCGGGCATCAACAGCGGCCAGGCGAAGCGCGGCGGCGCCGCCACCGGTTGCACCAGCCGTCCGCGCGCGCGCAGCGCCGCCGCGGCGCGCGCCAGGCGCGACTGGATCGCGGCGCGCACATCGTCCGACAGGTCGTCGGCCGGCTGCTCCGGCATCGCGTCGCCGAAGGAGTCGCTCGGCGCGACGCCGGCGAGCACGCGCAGCGTCACCTGCGCCGGGACCGGCGCGGCGAGCGCCAGGACGAGGACGACGAGTGCGGCGCGCATGGGTGTTTGTGCCTCATCCGTGGCTGTCGATGCCAGATGGGGAAAGCCCGCACCGCGAGGGGGGGACTCGCGGCGCGGGCGGGGCTCGCGCACGTGTGGGGCGGCGCGAGTGTTTGGACATCCCCTCTCGCCCCCTTTTTCGAAAGGGGGGGATCCGGAACCCTACTGCATCTGGCCGCGCGGGGCCCAGATGCCGAGGCGCTGCCAGAGCGGCGTCCACCGCTCGTTCAGCACGCCGAGCTCCCAGGCGAGCTCGCGCGGCTTGAACAGCGCCTGCTTCATGAACTCGGCGCCACGCGAGTTGGGGCCGTAGGCTTCGCGCAGCACCTCGCGCGGGATGCCGTAGGCGCGCACGACGTGCTCCGACGGGCGGCTCATCATCTGGCCGGCGATCTTCATCACCAGCGCGGTGCGCAGGCGCAGGATGGTCATCTTCAGCGCGCCGAGCTTCGGCACGTTGCGGCGCAGGTAGTGGCGCGCGAAGGCGATGTGGCGCGCCTCCTCGGTGACGTGGATGCGGCTGATGCGCTCGATGAGTGGATGCAGCTGCTTGCCGCTCTTCAGCATCTCGCGCTGCGTGTAGTCGATCGGATCCTCGCCGGCGAGGACGAAGAAGAAGAACAGCTCGGGGAAGCGGCGCGCGAAGCGCAGCACGAAGCGGTCGCCGAGGCCGAGGATGAACGGCGGCTTGGTCTGCAAGCCGGTGCGGGTGACGAACTCGTTGAACATCAACGAGTGCTGCGCCTCCTCGATCACCTCGTGGTAGACGTAGCGGAACTCCGGCGCGCCCTCCGGCAGGCGCAGCGCGAACTCCAGCAGGCCGCGCTTCAGCACGCTCTCG
>JANRJF010000262.1:0-7961 GCA_033764095.1 Deltaproteobacteria bacterium
CCGGCCGACTCCTTCGAACCGGCCACCACGGTCTGCCGCGCGGCGAGCCCGGGTGAGACCTGCGACGAGGTCGAGACCTGCACCGGTTCGAGCGCCACCTGCCCGGCCGACGCGGTGAAGGTGAACGGCACGCTGTGCCGCGCCAGCGCCGGCGTCTGCGACCTGGCCGAGACCTGCGACGGCTCGAGCAAGTTCTGCCCGAGCGATGCGAAGAGCACCGCCGTCTGCCGCGGCAGCGCCGGCGTCTGTGACATCGCCGAGTCCTGCAACGGCGTGAACAACAACTGCCCGACCGACCTGTTCGTCTCCAGCTCCACCGTCTGCCGCAGCTCGGCAGGCATCTGCGACGTGGCCGAGAACTGCACCGGGTCGAGCGCCGCCTGTCCGGGCGACGCGAAGCGCCCGAACAGCTTCGTCTGTAATTCCGGCTCGGGCGATCTGTGCGATCCGAGCGAGACCTGCGACGGCAGCAGCGACACCTGTCCGGCGGACAACGTCGCGCCGGGCGGCACGCTGTGCCGCGCCGGCTCCGGCGACATGTGCGATCCGGACGAAACCTGCACCGGCGTGGCGGACCAGCCGTGCCCGGCCGACACCGTCCTGCCGCCGACCACGGTCTGCGATCCGGGCTCGGGTGACATCTGCGACCCGGACACCTTCTGTCCGGGCGTGCCGAGCGGCACCTGCGCGGCCGACGTCGTCGCGCCGCCGACCACCGTCTGCCGCCCCGGCTCGGGCGATCTGTGCGATCCGGACGAGCTGTGCACCGGCAACCCCGACGAGGCCTGCCCGCCCGACTTCGTCGAGCCCAATACCACCGTCTGCAACCCCGGCTCGGGTGACGCGTGCGATCCGGACGAGTTCTGTCCGGGCATCGCGGCCGGCACCGCCGGCGCCTGCGCACCCGACGTCTACTCGTCGCCGATCACCGTCTGCCGCGGCGCGGCCGGCGAGTGCGACGCGGTGGAGAACTGCCCGGGCACGCCCGACGCGGCCTGCCCCGGCGACAGCAAGGTCGCGAACGGCACCACCTGCCGCAGCTCGGCGGGTATCTGCGACGTGATCGAAGCGTGTGACGGCGTCAGCGACACCTGCCCGGTGGACGCCTTCCTGCCCAACACCACCACCTGCCGCGCCGACGCGGGCATCTGCGACGTGGCCGAGACCTGCACCGGGTCGAGCGCCACCTGCCCGGCCGACAGCTTCGAGGCGGACGGCTTCTCGTGCACCGACGGGGCCTTCTGCAATGGCGACGAGACCTGCCAGAGCGGCACGTGCTCGCCGGGCACCAGCCCGTGCGGCCTGGGCGAGAACTGCGACGAAGGCTCGCAGCTCTGCTTCGTCGGTCAGTGCCCGAACGCGCCGACGGCGTGCCTCACGGCGCTGAAGAGCAAGGTCATCATCAAGAACAAGACCGACGACTCGAAGGACAAGCTGGTCTGGAAGTGGACCAAGGGCGACGCGACGGTGGTCGGCGACTTCGCCGATCCGACCGCGTCGGCCAACTACGCCCTGTGCTTCTACACCGGCGCCAGCCAGACGCTGGTCGGGGCGGCGGAGATCCCGCCGAGCAACACCAACTGGAGCCCGATCGGCACCAAGGGCTACAAGTACAAGGAGCTGACCGGCTCGGCCGACGGCATCACCAAGGTGCTGGTGAAGTCCGGCTCCGCCGGCAAGTCGAAGGCGTTGGTGAAGGGTAAGGGTCTGAACCTGCCCGACTTCACCATGCCGCTCGACACCACTGCGCCGGGCGTGGTCATCCAGCTGCGCAACAACGCCACCGGCAAGTGCCTGACCTCGGCCTTCACCGCGCCGAAGAAGAACGACGCGACGCAGTTCAAGGCCAAGAACGGCTGATCAGCCGCTCTGAGATCCGCAACGGCGGCCCGGCATCGAGAGATGCCGGGCCGTCGTCGTCTGGAGGCGCTGCCGGCGCGGCGACTGCGTGGCGCGCCCCCGCCACTGGGCCCACGAACAGCGAAACGCCGCGGTTGCCCGCCAGCGTCGTGCTCGGTCACAGTGCCGCGCGGGAGGAGCCGCGATGCTGCGACTGTACGACTACCTATCCTCGGGCAACGGCTACAAAGTCCGCCTGCTGCTCGCCCAGCTCGGCGTGCCGTTCGAGCGCGTCGAGCTCGACATCCTGCAGGGCGAGACGCGCACCACCGAGTTCCTCGCCAAGAACCCCAACGGCCGCATTCCGACGCTGGAGATCGAGCCGGGCGTCTTCCTGCCGGAGTCGAACGCCATCTGCTGGTACCTCGCCGACGGCACGCCGTTCATTCCCGGCGAGCGGCTGGCGCGCGCCCAGGTACTGCAGTGGATGTTCTTCGAGCAGTACTCGCACGAGCCGAACATCGCCACGGTGCGCTTCTGGGTGACGCACGACCAGCTCACGCCGGAGCGCCGCGCCCAACTGGAGACCAAGCGGGCCCTGGGCTACGCCGCGCTCGACGTCATGGAGCGCCATCTGACCACCCAGCCGTTCTTCGTCGGCGCGCGCTACTCGATCGCCGACATCGCCCTCTACGCCTACACGCACGTCGCCGCAGAGGGCGGCTTCGATCTCGCCCGCTTCACCGCCGTGCGCGCCTGGCTGGACCGCGTCGCCGCGCAGCCCGGCCACGTGCCGATCACGCACGCCTGACGGCGCGCGTCGATCGCCACGTGCCGGCCCGCGCTCACATGTATCCCGGCTGCTTCGGGTGCTTGCCGAACAGTTCGTCCTTGCGCGCCACCAGGTCCTCGGCGGTGAAGGCGGCGTTCGGCTTGCTGATCTGGTTGAGGATGTGCCAGCCGCCGACCAGCATCACCTCGCCGCCCCAGACAATGAAGCCCTGGCCGTTCAGGTCGCCGGCCTGCTCGCTGGCGAGGAACACCACCAGCTGCGCCGGCCAGGCCGGGTGGAACGCGTCGAAGCCGCTCTCCGGCTTGGCGAACATCGAGGCGTTCGGCATCGTGTCGGTCATGCGCGTGCGGGCGCGCGGGGCGATGAAGTTGGCGGTGACGCCGTATTTGCCCATCTCGCGCGCCAGGCTGATGGTCAGCGCCGCGATCGCCGCCTTGGCCATGCCGTAGTTGCTGTTGCCCGCCGAGCCCAGCAGGCCGGCCTCGGACGAGGTGTTGACGATGCGCCCGTAGGTGGTGCCGGTGCTTTTCGCCAGCTCGCGCCAGCGCTGCGCGGCATGGCGCGACATGGCGAAGTGGCCTTTGCAGTGCACCTGCATGACCAGGTCGAACTCCTCCTCGCTCATGTTGAAGCTCATGCGGTCGCGCAGCACGCCGGCGTTGTTGACCACGATGTCGAGGCGCCCCCAGGTGTCGTAGGCCTGATCGATGGTGCGCTTGGCGCCCTGCCAGTCGGCGACGTTCTCGCCGTTGGTGGCCGCCGTGCCGCCGGCCTGCGTGATCTCGGCCACCACCTCGGCCGCCGGGCTCTGGTCGGCGCCGTCGCCGCTCACCGAGGTGCCGATGTCGTTGACGATCACCTTGGCGCCGGCGGCGGCCAGTGCCAGCGCTTCCTCACGTCCCAGCCCGCGCCCGGCGCCGGTGACGATCGCAACCTTCCCGTCGAGTAGTCGCATGGATCCCTCCCGTCTCTCGTAGCGAACGCTCGTCGATAGACAGTCTGTCCGCGTCCAGCAAGCGCCGGTTCAGCGCGCCCACCTTGTCGCGCGCACCGGTGCGGGATAGATCGCGCGGCTGGGGGAGCACACGTCATGCTGACCATCGTCGCGAAGATGAAGATCAAGGCCGGCAAGGAAGGACAGGCGGAGCAGGCGCTGTCCGACATGATCGGCTACGTCTCGGCCAACGAGCCGGGCACGCTGCGCTACTCGCTGCACCGCGCCGTCGGCGATCCGACCACGCTGCTGATGTACGAGCAGTACGCCGACCAGGCGGCGGTCGACACGCACGGCACCAGCGCGCGTATCCAGCAGCTCTTCGGCACGCTCGGCCCGCTGCTCGACGGGCAGCCGGGCATCGAGATGTACGTCGAGGTGGCCGGCAAGAAGTAGCGGCGCTGCGCCGCTAGCGCAGCGCGGCGTCCAGATCCGCGACGATCTGCAGCACGTGCGCGCGCTGCGGCGCGGCGAGGCGCTCGCACTGCGGGCGGACGCGCTCGCGCAGGTGGGCGCGCGCCGCGGCGCGCCCGTGGTGGCTGAGAAAGCCGTCCACCTCCCAGGCGAGGTTGGCGAGCGCCAATCCGCTCGGACCGCCGGCCGCTAGCGCCGCGGCCGGGAGGTGGCGCAGGGTCTGGCGCAGCACCTCGACCAGCTCGAAGTCGCGCGCGAAGATCATCGTGCGTTCGTGGAAGCCGAAGCCGCTGAGCGGCTGCTCGCCGAGCCGCCCCTCGATGCGCGTCGGCCCGCTCCAGTACTCGATCGGAAACAGGTGCGCCGGCGCCGGCACCAGCGGCGTCGAGCTGAGCTCGAGCTCCCAGGCCGGCACGCGCAGGCGATAGCCGTCCGACATCCACTTGGCGCCGCGGGTGAGCGGTCGGGTGGGGCGGACGTGCTCGGGATCGCGCACGAACGAGGTGCGCTCCAACTCGTACTCGGTGGTGCACAGCACGCGCCCGTCGGCGGTGGCGAGCGTCACCCCCCAGAACGGGATCGGCCGGTTGTGGCGCGGCCGGTCGATGTTCATCCAGGCGCTCAGCGCCATGCCGTTGTCGAGATGCAGCTGGCGCCACTCGTGCCGGTAGCGGGCGCTGCGGCTGTCGTTGTGGACGCCGAGGTGGCGCGGCGTCCATTGCCGGTCGATCCAGCCGCAGTCGCCGTCCACCGCCTCGCGCGTGTCGCCCCAGGCGAGCGTGCCGGAGAAGCGCAGGTCGCTCTGGAAGTAGGAGTGCGTGCCGTACTGGCCGATGCAGGTCTTGGTGCCGGCGTACTCGGCGCCGCCGACCGGCATCGGCGGCTTGAGCGTGTCGATGTCGAGCTCGAGGTGCATGCGGCGCCGGTCGGCATCGGTGCCGTGCAGCGACACGTGGTAGGCGAACGGCTGCAGGGTGCCGTCGGCGGCGCGCCGCGTCGTCCAGCTGCTGCGGCCGGGTGCGGCGTCGAAGGCGACATCGAGATGGCCGGGCGCCACCGACAGTTTGTAGCGCCGGCGCAGCCGGAACGGCCGCGGCAGGTCGAACTCGGAGAAGGTGCCGTAGGTGCCGGCGCCGAGGTCGAACAGCGCCAGCGTGTAGAAGTCGGCGCGCAGGCGGTGGTGGATGTCGTTGAAGGTGAAGACGGTGAGGAAGGCCCACTCGCGTCCGCTGGCGCGCCCGCGCAGCCGGCCGGCGACGTAGTAGGTGTTCGATTCGGCGCCCTGATCGCCTTCGGCGGCGGGGAAGATGAGCTGCGCATCGTCCGGTGCGAGCACGAACGGATAGCGCTTCCAGTCCGCCGCGCGGCGCGCTGCCTTCCCCTCCATCCCCGGGTTTGACCTGACCGATCGAATCGTCCTACGAAGTTTCGTCCTACTGCGCGCGTCGCGCGCGGATCGCTCACCGCTATTCGAGGGAGGCACAGATGGTCAAGGCAGCATGTCTGCACGCGTTCAACGAGCCGTTGAAGGTCGAGACCTTCAACCTGAAGCCGCCGCGCGAGGATGAAGTGGTCGTCAAGGTCGTCGCCAGCGGCGTCTGCCACTCCGATCTCTCCGTGTTGCAGGCCAAGCTGCCGATTCCGCCCCCCTGCATCCTCGGACACGAGGGCGCCGGCATCGTCGAGGAGGTCGGCAAGGGCGTCACCCATCTCAAGGCCGGCGATCACGTGGTCATGGCATGGGTGCAGCCGTGCGGCCGCTGCCACTACTGCGTCAACGCCAAGCCGCACCTCTGCGAGGCGGGCGTGCAGGCGGCGATGGCGGGCGAGGACCTGGTGTTCGAGAAGGACGGCATGCCGGTCGGCCGCATGGCCGGCGTCGGCTCGTTCGCCGACCACACCGTGGTCAAGGCCAACGCGGCGATCAAGATCCGCGAGGACATGCCGCTCGACAAGGCGTGCCTGGTCGGCTGCGGCGTCATGACCGGCGTCGGCGCGGCGATCAACACCGCCAAGGTGAAGCCGGGCGACGTGGTGGCGGTGTTCGGCGCCGGCGGCGTCGGCCTCAACGTCATCCAGGGCGCGGCGCTGGCCGGCGCGGCGCGCATCATTGCCGTCGACCTGGTCGACGCGAAGCTCAAGCTGGCGAAGACCTTCGGCGCCACCGACGTGGTGAACGGCAAGGAGGCCGACGCGCCGAGTGCGATTCGCGAGCTCACCGGCGGCCTCGGCGTCGACTACGCCTTCGAAGTCATCGGCGCGGCGCCGGTGGTCTCGCAGGCCTATGCGTCCCTCAAGCGCGGCGGTTTCGTCGTCGTCGTCGGCGTGCCCGCCTTCGGCACCGACCTCACCATCCCCGGCTTCTCGCTGACGCTGGAGGAGAAGGGCGTCATCGGCTCGCTGTACGGCTCCGGCAACCTGCACCGCGACATGGTCAAGCTGGTCGACCTGTACATGAACAAGAAGCTCAAGATCGACGAGCTGATCTCGCGCACCATCAAGATCGACGACGTCAACGCCGCCTTCGACGCCATGGAAAAGGGCGAAGTGGCGCGCAGCGTCATCAAGTTCTGATCGAACCAACGGCGTGACCGGTACCCAGTGACCGGTGATCGGTAGGAGTTCTCTCCTCTGATCACCGGTCACGGGTCACTGGTCACGCTTTTCATCCGATGAGCGGGGCCGCCGATCACCAACAGTTCATGCGCCTCGCCATCGCGGCGGCGCGGGTCGGGATCGCGGCCGGGCAGGCGCCGTTCGGCGCCTGCGTGGTGCGCGACGGGGCGGTCATCGCGACCGCCCACAACACCATCCTGCGCGACTGCGATCCCTCCGCGCACGGCGAGGTGAACGCGGTGCGCGCCGCCGGGACGGCGCTGCGCAGCTTCGATCTCAGCGGCTGCACGCTCTACACCACCGGCGAGTCGTGCCTGATGTGCTTCACCTGCTGCCAGTGGGCGCGCATCTCGACGCTGGTCTACGGCGCCACCCTGGAAGACACCGCCGCGGTCGGCTTCGTCGGGCTGCACGTCTCGAACGAGGAGCTGGCGGCGCGCGCCGAGCGCCCGATCACCGTCATCGGCGAGGTCGCGCGTCAGGAATGTATCGCCATGCTCGCCGAATGGGCGAAGCGATCAGCGACGCGCGATGAGCGATGAGGGTCCCCCTCGTCGCTCATCGCTCACCACAGTGCCCTGTCTGTAACCTTTCGACCGCCTCGTTCGTGAAGGGGGGAAACGAGGAGGTCTCGAATGGCTCAGACACGACAGGCGGAGGTGATCGTCATCGGCGGCGGGCTGGCCGGCCTGGCGGCGGCGGCCTATGCGGCGCGCGCCGGGCGCTCGGTGCTGCTGTGCGAGAAGGCGGCCGGCCTCGGCGGCCGCGCCGCGACGTCCGCGGCGGGCGGCTATCGCTTCAACCTCGGTCCGCACGCGCTCTATCGCGGCGGTCCGGCGACGCAGGTGCTGGGCGAGCTCGGGGTCGCCTTTCGCGGCCATGCCCCGGCGACCAGCGGCGCGTTTGCTGTCGCCGCGGGCGCCGCGCACGCCCTGCCGGGCGGCTTCGTCTCGCTGCTCGCCACCGGCTTGTTCGGCCTGTCGGCCAAGCTGGAGACGGCCAAGCTCCTCGCCGGCTTTGCCAAGCTCGACCCGACCCCGCTGCAGCGCACCTCGGTGAGCGACTGGCTGGCCGGGTCGATCCGCCATCCGGCGGTGCGTGAGCTGGTCGGCGCACTGGTGCGAGTGTCGAGCTACACCGCCGACCACGACCGCATGAGCGCCGGCGCGGCGATCGCGCAGGTGCAGGAGGCGCTCGGCCATGGCGTGCTCTATCTCGACGACGGCTGGCAGACGCTGGTCGACGGCCTGCGCGATGCCGCGCTCAACGCCGGCGCGCAGCTGCTCACCGGCGCCCGCGCCGCCA
>JANRJF010000263.1:0-2168 GCA_033764095.1 Deltaproteobacteria bacterium
GCACTGATCGCTGGTGCAGAAGAGCCCGTCGTCGCAGTTCTCGGTCTGGCAGAAGGACGAGCAGCCGTCGCAGCCGACCGGCGTGCCGCTGGTGTCGCAGGTCTCGGGGAACTCGAGCGCCCCGTTGCCGCACACCGGGCACGGCAGGAGGCAGCCGGTCTGTCCGATCGAAGTGCACGCCGGCAGCGACACCAGGGACGGAGCGGGCGAGACCAGCCCGGAGCCGGTCGGCGGCGCACCGGCGAGGTGGAGGATCGCCACGGTGCCCTCGGTGCCGCTGACGGAGGTGCGGCTGGCGTCGACCGGCCCGTTGATCGCCAGCGCCTTGCGGGCGGAGAAGTCGACCTGCCCGCCCGCGGGCGCGCGGGCGTCGATCGTGCCGAGGGCACCGACCGTGATGGTGCAACCGAGCACCGAGACGGAGCCGGCGCTGCCGCAGCCGAGCAGGTCGCCGCAGGCGCCGCCGCCGGCATCGATCGCCGCGTTGATGGTCAGCGTCCCCGCCGCGCTCACCGCGCCGTCGAGGATCACGATGCCGCCCAGGCTGCCGAAGTCTCGGCCGCGGGCGTCGAGCAGGGCGCCGATCGTCATGTCCTTGGAAGCGGTGACGTCGATCTCGCCGCCACCGGCGCCGCCGCTGACGTCGATCCGGCCCGAGACGTTCACGTTGAGTCCGTCGAGGACGATCTCGCCGCCGTCGCCCTCGGGTCCGTTGGCACGCGAGGAGATGATCGCGGTCGACTGCACCGTCAAGTTGCCGCGGGCGAGGACGTCGATCTCGCCGCCGCCGCCGTCGGGATCCGCTCCCTCGGCAAAGATGTCCTCGGCGATGAGGATGTCGCCGAAGTCGGCCGAGATCTCCACCAGCCCGCCGTCGCCGCCGCCCGAGAGCGTGCCGGAATCGGTGCCGCGCGCGAGGATCTGGCCGAGCACCTGGACGCCGAGGCCGGCGCTGAGGGTCACGGTGCCGCCGCTGCCGGCGTCGCCGGGTCCGTTGACGTTGATGCCGCGGACGGTGATGCTGCCGCCGGCGTAGATCTCGGCACCGCCGCCGTCGCTCCCGGTGATCTCGAGGTTGGGGTTCAGGTCGACGTTGCCGTCCGCCTGCACGTCGATCGTGCCCGGGCTGCCCGAGAGCACGCCGGCGGTCGCGGTGATGACCGAACCGGCGGGCGCCGTGATGTCGCCCTTGGAGATCAGGCGGATGGTGCCGCCCGAGGCCTCGGGCACGAGGTTGTCGGCGTTGAGCTTGCCGGCGATGGTGATCGAGCCGCCGGCGTTGATCTCGATCGTCCCGGTGACGGCGTTGGCGGAGACGTCGATCCGGCCGTTGGTCGAACCGCTGCGCTGCAGGTTCACCGCCCCGGTCGTCTGGATCTGCATCATGCCGCCGGCATTGGCCGGCTCGCCGGCACCGTTGCCGCGGCCGTCGATGAAGGCGCCCGGGGCCATCGTGAGGCTGCCGGCCAGCAGGCGCACCAGGCCGTTGCCGATGTCGAGCTTGCCGCTCGCGGCGATGGTGACGGCGCGCGTGCCGAAGTCGAGGACGCAGCCGTTGGCGACGACGAAGTCCTTGGTGATGGTGCACGCGCCCGAGGCGGGGCAACTCGCATCCTGCGCCGTGATCTGGGCCGCGGTGCAGGCATTGAGCGCGGCGGCATCGCGGGCCGCGGCCACGAGGGTGGCGGTGAGAGCGAAGGCGAGAACCCCTTTCAGGGCGCGGGGGCGTTGCGCGGACAGGGGGTTCTTGCGCATGGTTGGGCTCAGGGTTTGCAGGGGGTGCCGTCGATGGCGCACTGGATGGCGGGCCGCTGTTGGCCTTCGCCGCGATTGCCGCTGCCGCTGTTGCCGCCGCCGTCGACCAGGCGCAGGCCCGAGACCACGAGCCCGTTCCGGGCGTTGCCGTCGGCGCGGTTGCTGAAGAGGCCGATGTCGCCGCCCTCTCCCGAGATGCCGTCGATGCCGTTGGCGGTCGCGACGCTCGCGGTGACCTCGAAGCCGGCGCCGCGCAGGCTGATGCCGTCGCGCCGGTTGCGCGTCGCTTCGGCCAGCGCGAGGCGGTGGCCGGATCCCATCAGGTGGAAGCCGTCGTTGCCGCCGTCCTCCGCGACGTTGGCGCCCAGCGGTCGGCCGACGATGGCGTTCTGGCCGCCGACGTGGAAGCCGAA
>JANRJF010000264.1:0-42295 GCA_033764095.1 Deltaproteobacteria bacterium
CGCCCGGCCGGGGCCGGGTGCGACTGGACCGCCGCGGGGGGCGCGAAGCAGGCTTGCACCGCGCTCAGCGGTGCGTTGAGCGCGGTGGCGATCTCGGCGGCCGAGTATCCCTGCGCGCCGAGCTGCTGCACGGTACCGCATCCGCTGGTCGCCTGGCTGGGAGTCGCCGCGGCCAGCAGTACGCCGCCCAGCAGCACCGCGCCCCACATCGTCGCGCGTGGATCGGTCATCGGCTGTCTCCTCTCCGGTTCGCCGTGTGGCGACTATAGGAGGCGCTCCGGGTTGCGGCAATCGCCGTCCCACGGCGGAGGAAAGCGATGCGTAAGCCGGCGCCGCTGAGACGCGGCGACCTGGTCGGCGTCGTCGCGCCCGGTGCGGCGGTCGACCCGGCCGAGGTCGAGCGCGGCGTGCAGGTGCTGGAGCGCGCCGGCTATCGGGTGCGGGTCGGCGCCGCGCTGGCGCGTCGCGCCGGTTACCTGGCCGGCACCGATGCCGAGCGGCTCGCCGATCTCACTGCCATGTTCGCCGATGCCGAGGTGCGCGCCGTCATCGCCGCGCGCGGCGGCTACGGCACCGGGCGGCTGCTGCCGCAGCTGGTCCCGGCGCTGGCGCGCGCACAGCCCAAGATCGTCGTCGGCTACAGCGACGTCACGTTCCTGCACGTCGCGCTGCTGCAGGCCGCCGAGCTGGTGACCTTCCATGGCCCGATGGTCGCCGACCTGGAGCGCAACCCGACCGGCACGGCGGCGCTGCTGGCGTTGCTCGGCGGCGATCGGGCGAGCTGGAACATCGCGGCGCGCGAGATCGTGCAGCCCGGCACTGGCGAGGGCATGATCGTCGGCGGCTGCCTGTCGATCCTGGTGGCCGGCCTCGGCACGCCGTACGCCATCGAGACGACGGGACGGCTGCTCTTCCTGGAGGATGTGAACGAGAAGCCGTACCGGGTCGACCGCATGCTGACGCAGCTGCGCCAGGCCGGCAAGCTCGACGCGCTCGCCGGCGTGGTGTTCGGCGACATGACCGGTTGCGGGCACGCCGGCGACGCGGTGACGGTGCGCGACGTGATTCGCGAGGTGTTCGCCGGGGCCCGCTACCCCGTCGTCTTCGGCCTGCCCACCGGTCATGGCGGCGGCATCGTCACGCTGCCGCTCGGCGTCCGGGCGCGGCTCGCCGGCGAGCGCCTGAGCCTGCTGGAATCGCCGCTGTCGGAGTCGGGCCGGTGAGCTTCACGCGCGTCGAGCAGGCGCTCGACGACGCGGTCGCGCGTGGCGTCTTTCCCGGCGCCGTGCTGCTGGTGCGCGACGGGACGCGCACCTTCTATCAGCGCGCGGTCGGCTACCGGCAGCTCGAGCCGACCCGCGCGGCGATGGAAGAGGGGACGATCTTCGACGTCGCGTCGTTGACCAAGCCGCTCGCCACCACCATTGCCGTCATGTTGCTGGTGCGCGACGGCAAGCTGCACCTCGACGATCGCGTCACGCGCTTCCTGCACAACTTCGGCGTGCATGGGAAGACGCACGTCACGCTGCGCCATCTGCTCAACCACTCCAGCGGACTGCCGGCGTGGAAGCCCTACTTCAAGGACATCCTGGCGATCGAGAAGCGCGGCGAGAAGATCAACTTCCTCGGCAGCGCGGCGGCGAAGGAGTACGTGTTCAATCAGATCAGCCGGGAGAAGCCCGAGGCGCCGGCCGGGACGGCGGCGGTGTACAGCGACCTCGGCTTCATGCTGCTCGGCGCGCTGGTGGAGATGGCGTCGGGGGCGACGCTCGATCGCTTCTGCCAGGACCGCATCATCCGGCCGCTCGGGCTGCGCGCCACCTCCTTTATCGACCTCGGCATGGTGCGGGCGCGGCGCATCCAGCCGGTCACCGAGCTGATCGCCGCCACCGAGCGCTGTCCGTGGCGCAAGCGGGTGCTGTGCGGCGAGGTGCACGACGACAACGCCTACGCGATGGGCGGCGTCGCTGGGCACGCCGGGCTGTTCGCCTCGGCGCGCGACGTCGACACGATCGCCAGCCGCTTGCTGGCCTGCTGGAACGGCGCCGACGACTTCGTGCCGCCGGCGATCGTGCGCGAGTTCTGGACGCGCAGCGGTCCGGCCGGCTCGACCTGGGCGTTGGGCTGGGACACGCCGTCGCCGCAGCAGTCGTCGGCCGGCACGCGCTTCTCGCCGCACACGGTCGGCCACCTCGGCTTCACCGGCACCTCGCTGTGGATCGACCTCGAGCGCCAGCGCCACGTCATCCTGCTCTCCAACCGCGTGCACCCGACGCGCGACAACGCGCTGATCAAGGACTTCCGGCCGCTGATCCACGACCTGGTCAACGAGGCCCTGCCATGACTGCGCCCGCCGCGCGTCCGCGCGTCGCCATCGCGGACGTCCACCACGTCCACATCGTCGCCATCGCCGGCGTCGCCATGGCAGCGCTGGCCGGCATGCTCAAACAGCGCAGCCTGCACGTCACCGGTTCGGACGAGGCGATCTACCCGCCGATGAGCACCCTGCTCGAGCGGCTCGGCATCGCGGTGATGTCCGGCTACGGCGCCGCCAACCTCACGCCGCGCCCCGACCTGGTGGTGATCGGCAACAAGGTGTCGCGCGACAATCCCGAAGTGCAGGCGGTGCTCGCCGCCGGGCTGCCGTACGTCTCGCTGCCGGAGGCACTGGCCGAGCTGTTCATCGCTGGCAAGCAGTCGCTGGTGGTCGCCGGCACGCACGGCAAGACCACCTCGACCGCGATGCTCGGTTGGGTGTTGGAGTGCGCGGGGCAGGATCCGACCATCCTGGTCGGCGGCGAGAGCCTCGACCTGCACGGCAACTTCAAGCTCGGCAACGGCCCGCACTTCGTCATCGAGGGCGACGAGTACGACACCGCCTTTTTCGACAAGGGCCCGAAGTTCCTCCACTACCGGCCGAGCGCGGCGATCCTCACCGCGGTCGAGTTCGACCACGCCGACATCTACGCCGACCTCGACGCGGTGAAAGCCGCGTTCCGCCGCTTCGTCGCGCTGCTGCCGGCCGGCGCGCCGCTCGCTGTGGCGCAGGCGTTTCCGCACGCGCTGGAGATCGCCGCCGGCGCGCCGCAGACGCGCTGCATGCGCTTCGGCATCGGCGCGGTCGAGGCGGAGTGGACGGCGCGCGACCTGCGCGACGGCCCGGACGGACTGCAGTTCCGCGTTTGGCACCGCGAGCGCGACGAGGGCGGGCTGCGCCTCAAGGTCCCCGGTGCGATGAACGCCGCCAACGCCCTCGGGGTCTACGCGCTGACCCGCGAGCTGGGACTCTCGCACGCGGCGATCGCCGACGGGCTGGCGCGCTTCTCCGGCGTGGCACGCCGCCAGGAACTGGCGGGCGAGCGGCGCGGCGTCACCGTTATCGACGACTTCGCCCATCATCCCACCGCGGTGGCCGGCACGCTGGCGGCGTTGCGCGAGCGATACCGTGGTCGACGCCTGTGGGCGGTGTTCGAGCCGCGTTCCAATACCAGCCGGCGGCGCGTCTTTCAGCGCGACTACGTCGAGGCGCTGGCGCGCGCCGACCGCGTCATCATCGGCGGCGTGTTCCAGAAGGCGACCGACGTGGTCGCGGCGCAGGAGCTGTTCTCGCCGGCGCAGCTGGTCGCCGACCTCAGCGCGCGCGGAGTCGCCGCCGAGGCGATCGATGACAGCGCCGCGATCGCCGCCACGCTCGCCGTCGCGGCGCAGCCCGGCGACGTCGTCGTGCTGATGTCGAACGGCAGCTTCGGCGGCCTGCGCCCGCGCCTGCTGGCGGCGCTCGGCCCCGCCTGACCCGCCCCCTTGGATCGCCCACACGGCATCCGCTAAGGAAGGAGGGCGCATGAACGTCGCCATCGATCGCGCCATTCGCGAGCAGGTCCAGGCGCGCGCCTTCGACGACGCGACGCCGCAGGAGATCCTGCGCTGGGGGATGGACACGTTCGCGCCGCGCCTCGCGCTGTCGGCCAGCTTCGGCTCGCCGGAGGGGCTGGTGCTGCTCGACATGATGCACAAGATCGATCCGGCGCGGACGCGGGTATTCACCATCGACACCGGTCGCCTGCCGCAGGAGACCTACGATCTGATGGACCGCGTGCGGTCGCGTTACGAGGTCGAGGTCGAGCTGTACTTCCCGCGCGCCGAGGCAGTCGAGGCGATGGTCCGCCAGCACGGCCCGAACCTGTTTTACGACGCGGTCGAGCTGCGCCGGAAGTGCTGCGGTATCCGCAAGGTCGAGCCGCTCGACCGCGCCCTGTCGGGGCTCGACGCGTGGATCGCCGGCCTGCGCCCCGACCAGGGGGTGACGCGCGGCGACGTCAAGGCGGTCGAAGTCGACGAGGTGCATGGCGGGCGCATCAAGCTGAACCCGCTGGTGCGCTGGACGCGCGAACAGGTGATGGACTACGTCGAGCACCACCACGTGCCGATCAACCGGCTGCACGAGGAGGGGTATCCGAGCGTCGGTTGCGCCCCCTGCTCGCGTTCGATCCGCCCCGGCGAGGATGAACGGGCCGGCCGCTGGTGGTGGGAGAACGCCGACAGCCGCGAGTGCGGTATCCACGTCGGCTACGAGGAGAAGGGGTCCGGCATCTGAGCCTGCCGCCGCCCCTGCGGGGTGGCGGGGCGCGGGGCTTCTCACCGGTCGCAGCGCCCGTCGCGACGATCTCGTCGGGCGCATGCGACGTGGCTGTTTCCGTCCTTGTCAGGGGCGCGAATCGCTCGATGCGCCGCGCAGTTGCCCAGCGTCCACCGGGTCGCAGCAAAGCCGCTTTTCTGAATTGACATTGTCCTTGCGACCTAGCTAATCGTCCAACGAACACAAACCGATACGCAGCTCTCAGTGCGGTCTGGTCGTCGGGGAGGGGTACCAAGGCGATACAGACAGGCCGGTCGCTGCTCAGCACCGCGACCGGGGGGAGAAAAATGGGGGAAACGCAGGCAGTCGTCCGGCGTCGATCAATGCCGGCTCGTGAATGGCGAGCCCACACGTGCGCCGTGCAACGGCCTGTGATCACCGCGGCGCCCGTGCGCCTTCGGGGGGGAACACGGATGGACGGGTGTGAGGTCGCCGCGTCGTCGCGGCAGCATGTCTGGATCGCGCGCGCCGCCGCGGCGCTGATCGTCATCGGTGCAGCGATGGGCGCCAGCAGCGTTGCCGCGGCGCCGCCGGCGTTGAGCGCCAGCGCGTCGGCGGCACCGGCTGCCACGTGCGAGCGCGCGCAGGTCAGCCTGCAGGTCACCGGCATCGGCGAGCCGGTGGTGTCGCGCCTGCCGCTCGACGTGATGATCGTCTTCGATCGTTCCGCCTCGATGGACGACGCCGGCGGCAGTCCGGCGCAGCCCATCACCGATGCGCGCAACGGCGCCAAGACGCTGGTCAACAGCCTCAACGCCGCCACCGACCGCGCCGGCCTCACCTCGTTCTCCAGTTCGGCCAACGTCGACCGTCCGCTCACCAGCACGCTGGCCAACGTCAACTCGTCGATCGACGGCCTGTCGGTGACCGGCAACACCAACATCGCCGAGGGCGTGCTCGACGGACAGGGCGAGATCGCCGCGAACGGGCGTGCGGCGCCGACGGTGCGTGTGATGGTGGTGATGAGCGACGGCGTCGCCAACCGCCGCACCACCGGCACCAGCTGCTCCAGTACGCCGACCGCGCACACCGCCTGCACGCTCGATGCGATCAACAAGGCGGCGGCGGCGAAGGCGGCCGGAACCTACGTCTTCACCATCGGTCTCAACCTCAACAACCTGGCGCCGGCAACCGCCGCGATCGCGCGCGACACGCTGCAGCAGATGGCGTCGAGCAGCGGCGCCTACTTCGAGTCGCCGAGCTCCGCGCAGTTGCAGGGCATCTTCTCGCAGATCGCCAACATCATCACCACGCTGGCCGGCTCGAACATCGTCGTCACGCACGTGCTGCCGAGCGGTGCCAGCTACGTCAGCGGCTCGGCGCTCCCGGCGCCAACCTCGGTGTCGGGGCAGACGCTCACCTGGAATCTGGGTCTGCTGAACATCGGCAGCAGCGCCGGCATCACGTTCGAGGCCCTGATCAACCCGCCGACGGCGAATCAGCCGGTCAACGTCGTGCCCACCAGCCGGGTGGACTACTCGAACTACCAGAGCTCGCCCGCCTCGGTCGCCTTCCCGCTGGCGTCGGTCAGCGTCAATCCGTGCGCCACCCTGACGCCGACGGTGACGCCGACCTTCACGCTCACGCGCACCTTCACCGCGACCCCGACCGATACGATTCCGCCGACCGATACCGCGACGCCGACCGAGACCGAGGTGCCGACCGATACGCCGACCGAGTCGCCGACGCCGACCGAGACGTTGACGCCGTCGGCGACCCCGACGCTGACGCCGAGTCTGACGCCCACGCCCGTGGCGGTGTGCGGGGACGGCGTCGTCGAGGGCGCCGAGGCGTGCGACGACAACAACCTGTTCGACGGTGACGGCTGCGATGCCGACTGCGCGGTGTCGACCGCCTGCACGTACACGCACGCTGGCGCCGCCAGCCAGCGCTACGTCGGCGGCTGCGGCACGCCGAGCTATGCGGACGTGGCCAGCGCCATGGCAGCGGCCTCCGATGGCGATGTGATCAACTTGTGTGCGGGGACGTACTCGTCGCCGATCGCGGTGACCCGCGAGGTGACGGTGCGCGCGGCGAGCGCCGGCGCCGTCGTGCACGTCGCGGCCGGCCCGGCGATCGACATCCAGCGCAGCGGCGTGCGCATCGAGGGGCTGACGATCCGCGCCGACAGCGGCGCGGCGGTCAGCGCCAACGCGCTCTGCCCGCTCGGCGAGACCAGCTGCGCCGGTCCCGGCTACGGATCGAATGTCAGCGTGGTCGACAACATCATCAGCGACTCCGAGGTCGGCGTCACCTGGCAGCGGCGCATCGACTGTGGCCTCATCCGTGGCAACACGATGACCGACCTCGATGCGGCGATCGTGCTCGATCAGCAGGACGGCGCCCCCGCCATTCTGACGCGCGTCGAGAGCAACACCATCAGCGGCGGTGGATCGAGTGGCCGATCGGTGCGCGTCGCCGGGTTCGGTCCGCTGGTGGCGCGCAACACTATCGCCGAGTCGGCGGCCTCCGGCGTCGAGGTCGGTGCGGTGCCGTCCGGCGTGCGGGTGGTGCTCGCCGAGAACGACATCCGCGACAATCTCGAGGGCGTCACCATTCGCGCCGGCGGTGGATCGACGCGGGTGGTGCAGAACAACATCACGTTCGCGCGCGACGGGGCGCGTCACGTCGGCCTCGGCAACGAAGCGCCCGAGGCGCGGGTCGACGCGACGCTCAACTGGTGGAATTCGAGCAGCGGTCCGCACCACCCGTCGGATCACTCGGTCAGCCTGCTCTACGCCATGGAGATCCAGGAGCGCGGCGGCCTGGGGACCGACTTCATCGAGTTCCTCTGTGCGCCGGCGCCGGCCGGCTTCCCGAGCGTGCTGGGCGTGTGCGCCGAGACCGAGATTCAGGACGTCGACTTCGTCGCGTTCGGCCGCGAGCCCGACGTCTCGCCCAACGGGCGCTTCGTCGCCTTCGTCTCCGACCGGGACGCCAACGGCAATATCGACCTCGGCACGATCGGCAACCCGGACCTCGGCGACGAGGTGTTCGTCCTCAACCGCAAGCCGTCAAAGAAGGCGCAGTCGTTCTGTCTGGGCGGCGTCAATCCGGGGGCGCCGTGCAACAAGCCGCAGCAGTGCCTCGGTCTGGACCAGGATCCGCTGGTGCTCGACGGCACCTGCGCGCTGGTCACCCAGACCAGCTATGACGAGACCGGCACTGGGCACTCCGCGACGCCGCGCGTGACGTTGAACGGCAACATCGTCTTCGCCACCACCGCCGACCTGAAGGGCAGCAACGACGACGGATCGCTCGAGCTGTTCCAGTGGCAACGCGGCGAGTTCCGCCGCCAGCCGGCGCCGATCAATCCCAACGCGGCGACCAAGGCGCTGAGCGGCATCGACATGCCGTCGCAGGCCAACTCGACCGCGCCGACCGAGGACCCGTCGGCGAGCGGCAATGGCCGCTTCGCCTTCGTCGAGTCAGAAGCCAACCCGGTGGGGACGAACGACGATCACAACCGCGAGATCTTCCTCATCGACATGCGCGAGTCGAGCACCCGGCAGGTGACCCAGACCATCGGCGTCGAGAACCGTCGCCCCGCCACCACCGGCGGTGGGCGCCAGGTGTTGTTCGATTCCACTGCCGACTTCAGCGGCGGCAATGCCGACGGCAATCGCGAGATCTTCCTTGCCACGCTGCGTGGGGACGCCTGGTTGTTCACGCAGCTCACCGACACCAGTCCGCCCTACCAGAACTGGGCGGGAGGACTGGCGCGGCGCGGCAAGGTCGCCGTGTTCACCTCGGACGCGGATCTGATCGGTCAGAATCCCGACCACAACCGCGAGATCTACGTCATCGACAAGGGCGTCACCGAGCAGGTCACGGTCACCACCAACGGTGCCGAGAACGTCAACCCGCAGGTCAACGCGTTCGGTCGCTTCATCGTTTTCGAGTCCACCGCCGAGCAGCTGGCGCCCGGCGACACGCCGGCGACCAATCGTCGCGTCTACCTGCGCGATCGACGCAAGGGCAGCTTCCTGCTGCTGTCGCGGTCCAATTTCGGCGACAACTTCGTGCCTCGCATCAGCAAGGGCCGCTTTGTCGTCTGGGAATCGACCGCCAACCTCACCGGCGAGAACTCGCTCGGCGAAAGCGTCGTCTACCTCTTCGATCGTCGCCGCGACGACTGAGGAGGAACCGGGTCACGGACGGCGAGGGCGCAGCGCGCCCCGCCGTCCGGCCGTCCACGCCGCCAAGGGCGGCGTGCTCAGAAGGCCTTGCTGACGTGCCCGATCAGCGGCGACTGCGCCGCCTCGAGATCGATCGGGATCGCGGCCTGGGCCGCCAGCCCCTGCATCGCCTTGCGCGCCAGTCGGCTGGGCTCGATGTGGCCGTTCTCCCAACGGTTGACGGTCGACACCGTCACGCCGATCGCATGCGCGAACTCCTCCTGCGTCATGCTCAGCCGCTGACGCAGCTGGGAGATCAACGATCCGTTTCCGCTCATCCTGTCGGTGGTCATCATGGGTGGCTTCCTCCTCCGAGTTGCGTCTGGGGTTGCAGCTGCCTTCAGCACGGCATGTGCCACCCACTCCGGCGACATTTCGTCAAAACACTCCGCGCCACGCTGTGCGCTCTCGCAGTCGAGAAACCGACGATGCGTCGCCGAATCGACGCTTTGCGCTGCAAAGCGCACGGCGATTGCCGACGCGGGTTGCGGAAGGCCGCGACCGAATGCCACAGAACGCCGAAAAACCAATCATTTACAAGCCGTTCGTCATGTTGACGCATTGTCCGGGCGCGAGATAACACCAAAGGAGTCGTGCGTTGGCGGACGGTGTGCGGAATACCCGCAAGGTGGGGGTGGGGAGCGCTGGTGCTGGCTCTCGGCGCGTGTCTGGCCCGCCCCGCGACGGCAGCACTGCCGTCGCTGCCCGGTGACGCCGACTGCGACGGTCTGGTCACCGACGCCGACTTCGATCAGCTGGTGCGCGAGCTCGCCGACGGCGACGGCGCCCTGGCGCGCGACGCGGATGGCGGCTCGGTGGTCAGCTGTCTGGGGGCCGATGCGAACGGCGACGGACAGATCAGCGCGGCCGATTTCTCGTCGCTGGCCCGTCGCCTGCGCGGCGGCGACGACGCGCCGGGGCCGGTGATCACCTATCTCGGCATCGCCTCGGCGGATGGCACCACCACCATGCCGGCGGGCGATGTGCCGGTGCCGCTCTACCAGGCGGTCGGCGGCCTGGGCTTCATATTGGTGATCGAAGCGACGACCGGCGTCTCGGGCCTACCGCCGGGGCAGGCCCTGTCGGCCAGCCGACCCGAGGTCCGGCCCGACATCCAGGTGGAGGTCACTCGGCCGCTCGGCAACGGCAACCTGGCGGTGTGTGGTGAAGGCGGCGTCCCAGCCGTCGCGCCGCCGACGTTCGACGAGCTGCCCGGCGTGACGGCGGCGCTCAATGACCTCGCCTGTCGCTTCGATGTCGCCTCGACGCCCAACAGCGCCTGCACCATCGACCAATTCGGTGTGCACCGCTTCGCCGACAGCCGGACGCGCGTGCAGTTCTGCCTGCCGGTCTCGGCAATCGAGGCGTTCCCCAACGGTCTCTCGGTCATCACCGCGCGCGTGCTCGACACGGCCGGGACCGCCGGGCCGCTGCGCCAGATCCAACTGCGTATCGGCAGCGAGCCACTGGTGACCGTCACGCCGCGCCCGACCGCGACCGCGTCGCCGTCGCCGACGGCGACCATCACGGCGACGCCAGCTGCCTCCAGCACCGCCAGCGGCACGCTGCCGCCGAGCCCCACCGCGACGCTGACGCCGGTCGCCAGTCTCACCGCGACGCGCACCACCGCCCCGACCGGCACGGCGCTGGCGACGCCGACCAACAGTGCCAGCCCAAGCCCAACCCGCACCGCGTCGCCCACCCCAACCGGCAGCGTCGGCCCGACCGACACGCGGACCCGCACCGCGACGCCGAGCCGCACGCCAACCAACAGCGCCACACCGACGCGCACCCACACCGATACGCCGGGGCCCAGTCCGACGGCGACCGCCACCCGTCTCGTTTCATCGACCGCCACCCGCACCGCCTCGCCGACGCCGAGCACTCCGCCGACGCGCACCAACTCGGTGACGCCGAGCGTGACCCGTACCCCGCTCGCCACCGCGACCGCGACCGCTTCGCCGTCGCCGAGCCGCACGGTGACCGGCACGCGTGTGGCGACCGCGACGCGCACCGAGACCGAGACGCCGACCGAACCGCCGACCGTCACCGTCACGCGCACCCGGACCGCCTCGCCGACGCGTACCGCCACGGCCACCAGCGAGTTCAGTCCGACCCGCACGCCGACCCGCACCATCACCGCCACCGCCTCGGCCACCGATACCCGCACCGCGACCCCGCTGGTGTCGTTCACCCCCAGCAACACCTCGACATCGACTCGGACCGCGACCCGCACGGCGACCCCGCCGGTGTCCTCGACGCCGAGTGCGACGGCGACCGCGACTCGCACGGCGACGCGTACCGTGACGCCGCCGCTGTCGTTCACGCCCAGCGCGACGCGCACCGCGACGCGCACCGTCAGCGCCACGCCGTCGATCAGCGCAACCCCGTCGATCACCGCGACGCCGCGCGCCACGGCGACGCGCACGGTCACGGTGACCGGTACCGTGCCGTCGACCGCGACGTTCACCGCCACGCGTGCGTCGACGGCCACCGCGACGCCGACCATCACGCGGACGCCGTCCCGCACCGGCACGGTGACACGCACCAGTACGCCGACCGGGACGCCGACCGCGACGCGCACGCCGACCATCACCCGCACCGCGTCGCGCACCGCGACCGAGACGCGCACCGCCACGGTGACGCGCACGCCGACCATCACTCGCACGCCGAGCAACACGCCGACGCGCACGCCGACCGGCCGGCCGGGGCCCGACATCACCTACGTCGGCGTCGCCCGCGCCAGCGACGAGATCACCCAGCCAGTCGGAACCACGCCGCAGGGTTGGCCGATCTTCGAGCGGCCGTTCGGCTATTCCTTCAGTCTGGTGATCGAGGCGAAGCCGGGACCGAGCCGCAAGGCGGTCGCGACCAGCTCGTTCAACAGCGACGAGTTCGATCCGGCGACGCGTCCCGACCTGCAGATCATCGTCTCACGGCCGCTCGGCAATGGTAGCAGCGACGTCTGCGACAACATGCTGCCGCTGTTCGGCGGCGTTCCGGCGGCGACCAGCTTCGAGGAGACGCAGCCGATCACCAACGCCATCAACGACCTCGCCTGTCGGTTCGTGAACGGCTCCGGCGAAACCAAGGGCCGGACGGCAGCCGAGGCCTGCACGATGTTCGAGGACGGCAATTTCGGCTTCGTCGGCACCGGCACCACGGTGCAATTCTGCGCCCTGGTCGCCGAGCCGTTCAGTTTCCCGGTCGGCGATACGGTCGTCACGGTGCGGGTGCGCGACATCACCGGCGCGCCGAGCCCGCAGCTGTCGTTCGTCGTGCGCGTACTGCCGTGACGCTCAGCGCCGCGTGATCAGCGCCTGGAAGATTGCGCCGCGCCGCCGCAGGAATTCGCGCGCCGAACGGCGCGCGTAGGTCTGCACCGAGACGCGGGCCGGATGGCCGGCGTGCGACCAACCGACCGCGCCGCGCCGCCAATCGCGTTCCGGCCCGACGCCGGCGAAGGCGAGCATCCACACCAGCGCGCGCTGCTGGACGATCCGCGTCACCGCCGCGTCGTCGAGACGCACGCCAGCCCGTGCCGCCAACAGCGCCTGCGGCCCGTATGCGGCGATCGTCCAGCCGGCGTCGCGCGCCGCATCGGCGGCGAGCGTAAAGTCGACCATGAAGGTGATGTCGTCCTCACCCGGTGCGTCGAACAGGCTGCGTCCACTGCGCGGCGGCCCGGCGAACGCCTTGCGTCGCTCCGGGGCACGCAGGTGGAACGCGCGCGTCGCTCCGTAGTCCACCCAGATCGCCTCGCCATGCGCGTAGCACCGCGCCGCGCTGGCCATCAGCGTCGGCATGCGTGGCGCGACGAACAGCGGCGGACCACCGCGTCGGCGCAGCCAGTCCGGGTAGTAGCGCCGCACGAAGGCGGCCAGGCCGGGCAGGCGCTCGAGTGGCACCTGGGTCTCGCGGAAGCGCACGCGCCGCCGCGTCGTCGGGCTCGCCATCGCGGCGGCCAGCGCCGCGTCGCTCAACCCACGCCCGCCGAGTCGCGCCTCGACATGCGCCACCGCCACGCCGCCGTCGGCCTCACGCACCAGCTTGTGGTGCGGCAGGCAGTCCAGCACCTCGTTGGCCACGATCAACCCGGCCTCGCCAAAGGCGCGGCGCGGCGGGCGCTGCGCGAAGTCGGCGCGGGTCCACTGTACGCGTGCTGCCAGCGGACCGAGCTGCTGTCGTTGCCGCGCCACCAGGCCAGGGCTGCGCTCGACGATGCGGTAGCGGGTCGCATCGGCAAAGGCCCGCCAGGCCGGGCTCGAGGCAGCGCGCTGGTCGATCGACAACAAGCTGTCGAGGCAGAGTTGGCCGTTGCCGGCCCCGAGCTCGCAGATCTCGAAACGGGCAGGGGCGCCGAGGCGGCGCCAGAGCCGAAAGGCGCAGCCCGCCATCATGCGACCGAAGTAGGGGGACAGGGCGAGCGGATACGTGTCGTAGTGGCCGCCCTCGCCGAAGCGCACCCCGCCGGTGCTGTAGTACCCCCAGCGCGGATGAAAGAGGGCCGCGTCGACGAACGCGGCGTAGGAGCGAAGCGGCTGGGCGGCCGTGCCCCGACGGCGTGCCGGCGCGCCGCCGCGACGAAGGGCATGCGGCATGACGAACGTCGCCGTCTAGCATGTCGTCGGCAACCCGGCGACCCATCGGGTGCACGTTGACTGGGCTTTGGCCATCGGGTATCGCTGGCGCGTCGGGCAGCTTCCCGGCCCGCCGCGCGCCTCCGGGATGCGCGGCCGTGTGGTGCGATACCCGCCCCCCCTGCGAAGCTGATCCGAGCCCGATAGTTTTTTCAGCAGCGCGCAAGGAGGAAGCGCCAAATGGCCGAGAAGAAGGCAAAAACCGCACAGAAGAATCCCGGCAACGTCATGGTGAAGCATTCCTGCCCGAGCTGCGGGTCGGACAGCCGCGTCACCTACTTCACCGGCTATGGGCCGCAGAAGGGTTTCTTCTGGGTGTGCGACAAGGCCTGCGGCTACATGGCCCGCACCAAGTGACGGGCCGGCCGAGACAGGAGTGAGCGCGATGGCGCGCACCGCGAACAAGAAGGGTGGCAAAGGGGCGTCGGGCAAGAAGAGCTACAGCGTCCTCGAGGCCAACGACAGCGCTGACGGCCAGGAGGACAGCGACCTCCCCAAAGACGAGGCGGGCCGGCGCAAGATCAAGCGTCAGTACGAGAACCTGCTCGGGATCCGGATCGACAAGTTGAAGGGGCGCATCCTCAACCGGGAGCGCATCAACAAGACGATCGAAGGCGTCTACTTCATCTGCGCCGAGTGCAAGAAGGTCTGCCACAACATGGACGACGGCCTGGTGGAAGACCCGAACAACGCCTACAACCTCTGCGGCACCTGCGCGAAGACCAAGGGCAAGAGCGGCAAGTCCGCCGTCGCCTGATTTGCTCTCACGCGCTGCTGAACTCTCCGGGCAGCGGACTTTCGACGCTCAACACCCGGCCGTCGAACGGGTGCCGGACGCGTAACGCCGCGGCGTGCAGATACAGCCGCGCGGCCGGCGCGGCGCCGTACAACGTATCGCCACATATCGGGTGACCGAGCGCCGCCAGGTGGACGCGGATCTGGTGGCGTACGCCGGCGTCGATCGTCACCTCGACCAGGGTGACGTGGTCGCGCCGTTCCAGCGGGCGATAGGTGGTGCGCGCCGCGCGCGCCCCCAAGGCGTGTGCCTGCGCCGACTCGCGGCAGACCCGCATGGCGCGAGCCCGGCGCGGATGATGCGCGATCGGATCGGCGATCGCGCCGGCGCGGGGCAGCGCGCCCTCGACCAACGCGATGTAACGCTTGCCAACCTGGCGGGCGCCGAACTGCGCGCGGACCGCGGCCCAGGCGGTGGCACTGCGCGCTGCAAGCAGCACGCCGGACGTCCCGGTGTCGAGCCGGTGCACGAGACCGGCCTCGAGTGGTGAGCGCCCCGCCGCGACGGTCTCCGGCGCCAGCGCCAGGAGAAAGTTCACCACCGTGTCGCGCGAGCTGCCGTCGAGCGCCACCGACGGCATGCCGGCCGGCTTGTCGAGCGCGATCAGATGGGGGTCCTGGTGCAGCACCGGCACGTCGAGCTCGGACTGCGCGACCGGACGGGGCGGCGCCAGCGCCGTGCGGTCGATCTCGACCACGTCGCCGACGCGCAGCATCTCACCCTTGTGGGCGCGGTGGCCGTTGACCCGCACCGCGCCCGCGGCGATGATCGCGCGCGTCTGGCTGCGCGTCAGCGGTCCACAATGGTCGCTGACGAAGCGATCGAGGCGCGCGCCAGCCGTTTCGCAGACCAGCCGGGTCGCGCCGCCGGGCGAGGAGTCGGACACGACGTGGATATAAAGGAAGGGTGAAGGTGCCGACAATCGATCGCACGGCCTGGCGATCGGAGTTCCCCTCCGTCGCCGACCGCGTCCATATGAATCACGCCGGCCTGTCGCCGATCTCGCGCCGCGTCGCGGCGGCGATTCGCGACTTCGCCGACCAGGCCGCGCACGCGCCGAGCGTGCACTATGCCGCGTGGTGCGCCCGGGCCGACGCCACGCGCGCGGCGTATGCGAAGCTGATCGGCGCGCTGACCGAGGAGATCGCCTTCGTCAAGAACACCGCCGAGGGCTTGTCGTTGGTCGCGGCGGGACTCGACTGGCGGTCGGGTGACAACGTCGTGGCGCTGGCCGACGAGTATCCCTCGAACGTCTATCCGTGGCTCGGGCTGCAGCGGTACGGAGTCGAGACGCGTCTGGCGCCGCGCCGCGGGGTGCGCTTCGGCGTCGACGAGATCGCCGCGGTCACCGACCGTCGCACTCGCGTGGTGACGGTGAGCGCGGTCGATTGGCAGAGTGGCTTCCGGCCCGACCTGGCGGCGCTGGGGACCTTCTGTCGCGAACGCGGCATCCTCTTCGTCGTCGACGGCATCCAGGCGGTTGGTGCGCTGCGGGTCGACGTGCACGGCTGCGGCATCGACGCGATGGCGGTCGGCGGCCACAAGTGGCTGCTGGCGCCGGAGGGATGCGGCACGCTGTTCGTCGCGACCCGCCTGCTCGATCGCCTCACGCCGGTGCTGTGGGGGTGGAAGAGCGTCAGCGATGCCGACACCTACCTGCCCTACCACTTCGAGCCGCGCGCCGACGCCGCCAAGTTCGAGCCCGGCAGTCAGATGCACCTCGGCATCTGCGCCTTCGGTGCCGCACTCGATCTGCAGTTCGCCTTCGGGCCAGCCGCCATCGAGGCGGCCGTCCTCGAGGTGACGGACGCCTTGCAGGACGCCCTGCGTGGCCTCGGCGCGACGATCCTGAGCCCGCGGCACGGCGCCGAGCGCTCCGCCATTCTCACCTTCGCGCGCGGCGACAGCGCGACGCTGCACGCCGCGCTGACCGCCGCCGGCGTCGTCTGTCGCCAGCGCATGGGGGGCGTGCGGCTGGCGCCGCACTGCTATACCGACGGCGACGACGTCGAGCGCGTCCTGCAGGTCGTCGGCGCGTCGCGCGCCTGACGGTTGCGTTTCGCGTCCGCCTCGCGGATATGCGCGGCGCTATGAGCATCGCCCCCCGCCGCGCCGCGCGGCCGCGCTTTGCCGTCGTCATGGCGGGTGGCGCCGGCACGCGCTTCTGGCCGCTCAGCCGGGCGCGCCACCCGAAGCAGTTTCTCCGCCTCGACGGTCCGCGCACCCTGCTCCAGGAGTCGGTGTTCCGCCTGCGTGGCGTCGTGCCGGCGCGCAACGTCCTGGTGGTCGCGCCGCCGGCGTTGGCGAAACTGGTGCGCCGGCAGCTGCCCGACCTGCCGCCCGGCAATCTGGTGCTGGAGCCGAGCGCGCGCGGCACCGCGGCCTGCCTGGCGCTGGCGGCGGCGCACGTCGCGCAACGCGACGCCAACGCGCTGATGGCGGTGGTGACCGCCGACCACGTCATCCGCGACCGCGCCGCCTTCCGCGCCAGCTTCGCGCGCGCCTTCGCGATCGCCACCGACGACGCATCGCTGGTCACCTTCGGCATTCCGCCCGCCGCACCGGAAACCGGGTTCGGCTACGTCCGCCTCGGCGAGCCGCTGGCGGCACGCCGGCCGCGCGTCTTCCGCGGTGAGGGCTTCGTCGAGAAGCCCGACCTTGCCACCGCGCGCCGCTACCTGGCTTCGCGCCGCTGGTTGTGGAACTCGGGCATGTTCGTCTGGCGCGTCGACGTCTTCCGCGCCGCGCTGGCGACCCATGCCGCCGCGACGATGCGGGTCGTCGACGCGCTGGCGCAGCGCGCCACCGCTGCCGCGCGCCGCGCCTACGGTCGGCTGCCGGCGGTGCCGATCGACGTCGCGGTGATGGAGCGGGCGCCACGCATCGCGGTGGTCGAGGCGACCTTCGACTGGAACGACGTCGGCAGCTGGGCGGCGATGCCGGCGCTGTGGGGCGCCGACGCGGCCGGCAACACGCAGCGCGGCGAGGCGTTGTTGGTCGATTGCCGGAATACGGTGGTGCGTGCCGAGCGGCGGCTGGTGGCAGTGCTGGGGGCGCAGGATCTGGTCGTCGTCGACACCCCGGACGTCGTTCTGGTCTGCCCGCGGGCGCGCGTCCAGGAGGTGCGGCGCCTGGTGGCGGCGTTGCGCGGTCGCCGCGCACGCTTCAGTTGAGTCGCGGCGCGCGGCGGCGCATGATGACCGCCTGCGAGACACCGCCATGACGCAACCCGCGCTACGTCCGGAGGAGACGCAATCGCCACGTGCCGCCGCGCCGCCCCCGGCGCCGCGCTTCAATTGGCTGGTCGAGTGGGTGTGTCGCCGCCTGTTTGCGGCGATCCGCATCGCCCCGAGCACCGTCGAGCACATCCGCGCGCTGGCCGCGCGCGGGCCGGTGGTCTACGTCATGCGGCAGCGCTCGTGGGTCGACTATCTGCTCGTCTACTTCGTGCTCAAGCGCGAAGGGCTGCCGGCCCCCGAGTTCGTCAACGACCTGCCGCTGTTCTGGGCTCGCCCGCTGCCCGAGATGGCGCGCGCGGTCTGGCGCTGGCTGAAGCGCACGCGCTTGTTCGGTCGCGAGTTGCGCGCCTTCGCCGACCGCAGCCGCTGCCAACGGCTGGTGAGCGCCGGGCGCCCGGTGCTGCTCTTCCTGCGCAGTCGCGTGCCCGGTGTGCCCGGACGCCAGCGCCGCCGGCGGGCGCTGAGTGCCGTGCGCACCGGCCCGGACTACCTGCGGGAGATCGTCCACCACCTCTGGCTCGAGCCCGGACCGGAAGTCGCCCTGGTCCCGGTGGCGGTGCTGCGCGGTCGCGGCATGCGGCGCAAGGAGTCGCGCCTGGCGACGCTGGTCTACAGCGTGCAAGAGATGCCCGGCGAGATCCGCCGCATGATCTCGCTGCTCTGGAATCTCAACGACACCAGCCTCAGCGTCGGGGTCGAGGTCGGCGTGCGCGTCTTCACGCGGGAGTACCAGCGCGAGGGCGAGGAGCGCATCGTCCGCCGCCTGACGCGCGCCCTGCAGATCTTCCTCTATCGCGAGGAGCGTGTCGTCTGGGGGCCGCTGCTGCTTCCCAAGCGTCGCGTGCGGCAGCGCGCGCTGCAGGACGAGGAAGTGCGCGCCGTCATCCGCGAGCTGGCCGGCAGCGGTCGGCAGCCCGAGTCACAGCTCTGGCGCCAGGCCGAGAAGTACTTCGACGAGATGGCGGCGAGCTTCCACGGCATCTACTTCTCGATCCTGGAGTTCGTCTTCAACCGCATCTGGCCGCGATTGTTCCAGGGCTTCGAGTACAGCGGGCTCGAGCGCGTGCTGGATACCATGCGCCAGCATCCGGTGGTGCTGGTTCCCTGTCATCGCAGCCACTTCGACTACGTCATCCTGACCTACATCTTCCATCTCAACTACCTCAGCCCACCGCACATCGCCGCCGGGATCAACTTGTCCTTCTGGCCTCTCGGACCGTTGTTCCGCGGTGCCGGGGCGTACTTCATCCGCCGCAGCTTCGACGACAATCCACTCTACAAGGCGGTCTTCCGCTCCTACCTCAACTTCCTGATCAGCGAGGGCTACACGCAGGAGTTCTTCATCGAGGGCGGCCGCAGCCGTACCGGGAAGATCCTCACGCCGAAGCTCGGCATGCTGGCGGCGATCGTCGACGCCTTCGTCCGCGGCGGCCGGCGCGATCTCTACTTCGTGCCAGTGTCGATCCACTACGGGCGAGTCGTCGAAGAAGAGGAGTACCAGCGCGAACTGGGCGGCGCCGAGAAGGAGCCGGAGTCGCTCGCGGCGTTGGTGCGCGCCCGCCGCGTCCTGCGCCGGCGGCACGGTACCGTGTCGATCACCTTCGCCGAGCCCATGTCGCTGAAGGACGCGCTCGGCGATCGCATGGACGCGTTCCGCCATGCGACCGATCCGGCAACCCAGGAGCAGAAGCGGCGCTTCGTGCAGAAGCTCGGGTTCCGCCTGCTGCGCGAGGTGAACGGCGCCGCGGTCGCCGGGGCCACCTCGGTGTCGGCCTCGGTGCTGCTCGGCCTGCCGCATCGCGCCTGCCGGCTGGACGACTTCGTCACCCGCGCGTTGGCGCTGACCGCCTTCCTGCGCGCTCGCGGCGTGCGCTTCACCGCTTCCCTCGAGCGCAACGCCGACGGCGAGTTCCGCGAGAACCTCGCTTTCGTCGAGAGCGGCGGTCTGGTGCAGCGGCTGGCCGACAACCGGGCGGTGATCCACGTGCCGACCGAGAAGCGCCTGGCGCTCGACTTCCACAAGAACAACACGCTGCACTTCTACCTGCTGCCGGCGCTGGCGATCGACGCGTTGCAGCGCGGCCTGCGTGGCGAGGCCTTGCGCGCCGACGTCGCCTGGTGGCTCGATCTGTTGCGCTGGGAGTTCCCGCTTCCGGAGCGTCAGGACCTGGCGGCCGAGATCGGCGATGTCGAGACCTACCTGCGCCAGGTCGGGGCACTGGGCGGGGCGGATGGCGAGACCCCCGAGGCCGCGCACCCGTTCGTCGCCGCCGTCGGTGCCCTGCTCGACAACTTCCGCGAGGCGTATTGGATCACCGCCCAGGCGCTGCTCGAACTGCCGGAGGGTGGCTCGACGCAGAAGGCGGCGCTGGAGAAGATCCAGAAGCGCTACCGCGCCGGTCTGCTGCTCGGCGAGGTGCACAAGCCGGAGGGCAACTCGTCGGTCACGCTGGGCAACGCGCTGAGCCGCTTCGCCGAGCTGGAGACGGTGACCGTGCGGCCTGGCAAGGGGCGCGAACGGTTGGTCGGGCGCGGGCCGCGCTTCGACACCCTCGGCGGGCTGGCGTCGCGCATCGGTGCGCGCGTCATCCACCTGTAGGCGCCGCGTCCAACGCCGTTGACAGCCGCCCGCCGGCGCGGGAGGGTGGCGGTGCGTGACCCGCCGCCGCTCACTGCGTGCCGGCGCACCGCGCCGCGACTGGCGCGCGGCGCTGGTCGTTCTGCTGCTGACCGCCGCCTGCAGCCGCGGCGGTGACGACGGGATCGCGGTGCGGGTGCGACGGGTCGCGTTCGATCCCGCCTCGCATGCGCCGGTGGTGCTGTTGGAGGACATCGAGCACGGTGTCGCGCTGCCGATCTGGATCGGTCCCAGCGAGGCGCAGGCGATCGCCACGCACCTCGAGGGCGAGGCGCCGCAACGCCCACAGACGCACGATCTGGTGAAGAACGCCTTCGAGCGGCTCGGCGTCGGTCTGCGCCGCGTTGTCATCCGCGCGCTGGAGGACAACACCTACTTCGCCGATCTGGTGCTCGAGCGCGACGGCGAGGAAGTGGTGATCGACAGCCGGCCGAGCGACGCGATCGCGCTGGCGGTGCGCTTCGACCAGCCGATCTTCGTCGAGCGCGCCCTGTTCGCGCGCGAAGCGGTGGTCGATCTGCGCGGCGCCGAGCGCGACGACGTGCTGGCGGTCGACGGAGTGACCGTTCAAGGGCTGTCGCCGGCGCTGGCGCAGGCCTTCGACCTGCCGATCGGGCAGGGCGTGCTGGTGTCCGACGTCGCCAGCGGTGCCGGCGGCGGCCTGCGCCGTGGCGACGTGGTGCTGGAGGTGGACGGCGCGCCGGTCCGCGACACGGCCGATTTCCGCGCCCGCATGCACGCCCGCGCGGCCGGGCACGCGCTCGGCGTGCAGCGCGACGGCGAGCGACTCGAATTGATGCTCGCTGACTGACCGTTCGGGGGGCCTGACCGGCGGCTTCTACCCCCGTTGCGCGCCGCGCCCGACTGGCTCAATATGCGCCCTGGATTTCCGCCGGACATGGATCGAACCGTCGAGGTGATCGCGGCATCGGGCACCCGCGCATCCGCGCACGCCTTCGCCGACTACGTGGCGCTCACCAAGCCGCGCTTGGTGCTGATGGTGATCGTCACGGCGGCGGTCGGGTACTATCTCGGCGCGCCGGCGGCGATCGATCCGCTGCGCTTCCTGTCGGCGATGCTCGGCACGGCGCTTGCCGCGGGTGGGTCGCTGGCGCTCAACCAGTACCTGGAGCGCGATCTCGACGCGCAGATGCCGCGGACCGCGCAGCGGCCGCTGCCCGCCGGGCGACTGCAGCCGGCTTCGGCGCTCGTCTTTGGCGCCGCGCTCACCGCAATCGGCTTGGTGTACCTGCTCGTCGCGGTGAATCCGCTGAGCAGCTTTGTCACCGCGCTGACCACCGTCGTCTACCTGTTCGGGTACACGCCGCTGAAGCGCGTCACGCCGCTGTGCAGCATCGTCGGAGCGATTCCGGGCGCGCTGCCGCCGGTCACCGGCTGGGTGGCGGCGCGCGGCGAGTTCGGCGACGGCGCGCTGGTGCTGTTCGCGATCCTCTTCCTCTGGCAGATCCCGCACTCGCTGGCGATCGCGCGGCTCTACGCCGATCAGTACGCCGAGGCCGGGTTCCGCCTGTTGCCGGTGGTCGAGCCGCACACCCACCGCACCGAGCGCGCGGTGTTGAGCTACACCGCCGCGTTGGTCACGGTCGGGCTGCTGCCGAGCGTCCTTGGTCTCGCCGGCGGTCTCTACTTCGGGGCGGCGATGCTGCTCGGACTGGTGATGTTCGGCACCGCCGTCGCGTTCGCGTTGGAGCGCCCGCGTTCGGCGCGCTGGCTGCTCGTCGCCTCCCTGGTCTACCTGCCTGCGTTGCTGACGATGCTGGCGGTGGATCGGGCCGGTCACTGACCGGCCGGCCGCCGCGCGCCGGGTGGCGTGGCAATGCTGGGCTGGTTTCCGCGCAACATTTCCACCGTCGGCGGCGACGTCGATGCGCTGTTCGCGTGGATCACGATCGTCGCCGTCGTCTGGTTCGTGCTCGTCGAGGGTGCGCTGCTGTGGTTCGTGCTGCGCTATCGGCGCCGTCCCGGCGTTCGCGCCGCGCACGTGCGCGGCGAGACCCGCGCCGAGCTCGCCTGGCTGCTGGTACCGGCACTGGTCATCCTCGGGCTCGACTTCGCCATCGACGCCGCCAGTGCGCGCGTCTGGCGGCGGGTGAAGATCGACATGCCGGCCGGCGAGGTGCAGTTGGCGGTCACCGCCAAGCAGTTCGCCTGGACCTTCGGGTACCCCGGAGCCGACGGCGTGCTCGGCACCGCCGACGACATCAACCTCGACGCCGAGCTGCACGTGCCGGCGGGGCGCGACGTGCGTCTCGTGCTGCGCTCGGCCGACGTGCTGCACAGCTTCTTCCTGCCCAACGCGCGTATCAAGCAGGACGCCGTGCCCGGTCGCGCCATCGACGTGTGGTTCAACGTCACCGAGCCGGGCACCTACGAGGTCGCCTGTGCCGAGCTCTGCGGCTTCGGCCACACGACGATGAAGGCGACGCTGTTCGTCCACACGCCGGAGGAGTTCGCCGCGTGGATGGCAAGCCACGCCGGCGGGCAGCCGGGATGACGGGGGGCCGACCATGAGCGACGTCGCTGCCGCCGCCGTGCACGAGCCGGCGCTGGGCTTCTGGCGCGGCTACGTGTTCTCGGTCGACCACAAGACGATCGGCAAGCAGTACCTGGCGATGGCGATGGTGATGGCGCTGCTCGGCGGCGCCACCGCCTACGTCATGCGCTGGCAGCTCGCCTGGCCGGACACCGCGGTGCCGCTCGCCGGCTGGCTGCCGGAGCAGATGGCCTACCAGGGCATCATCGACCCGGCCTTCTACAATCAGCTCGTCACCATGCACGGCACGATCATGATCTTCTTCGTTGCCATGCCGCTGCTGCTCGGCGCCTTCGGCAACTTCCTGGTGCCGCTCATGGTGGGCGCGCCGGACATGGCGTTCCCGCGCCTCAACATGCTGTCGTTCTGGACCTTCTTCGTCGCCTCGGTGGTGTTGCTGACGTCGTTCGTGGTGCCGGCCGGCGCGGCCTCGGGGGGCTGGACGATGTACCCGCCGCTGTCGGCGCGCGCCAGCTACACCGGCGTCGAATGGGGCATCAATCTCTGGCTGATCGCCGTCGCGCTGGAGTTCGCCTCCTTCCTGATGGGTGGCATCAACCTGGTGGTGACGACGATCAACCTGCGCGCCCCCGGCCTGTCGTTCTTCCGCCTGCCGCTGATGGTGTGGATGGAGCTCATCGCCGCCATCCTGTTCCTGTTGTCGGTCGGACCGCTGATCGCCGGCGTGCTGATGCTGTTCCTCGACCGCGTCGCCGGCGCGTCCTTCTTCGTGCCGCAGGAGGGTGATCCGCTGCTCTGGCAGCACCTGTTCTGGTTCTTCGGCCATCCCGAGGTCTACGTGCTGCTGCTGCCCGGCGTCGGCGCGGTGCTGGAGATCCTGCCGGTGTTCTCGCGCAAGCCGGTGTTCGGCTACCGGCCGATCGTCTGGTCGACCATCGTCGCCGGCGTGCTGAGCTTCGTCGTCTGGGCGCACCACATGTTCATCAGCGGCATCGACCCGCGGCTCGCGTCGCCGTTCAGCGTCACGACGATCCTCATCTCGGTGCCGTTCGCGATCATTCTCTTCGCCATGATCGCGACGCTGTGGCGCGGTGCGATCAGCTTCGCGACGCCAATGCTGTGGGCGATCGGCTTCATCGCCACGTTCCTGATCGGCGGGTTGACCGGCATCTACGTCGGCGCCGCGGCGCTCGACATCTATTTCCACGACACCTACTTCGTCGTCGCGCACTTCCACTACGCGCTGTTCCCGTCGGTCATCTTCGGCGGCTTCGCCGGTCTCTACTTCTGGTATCCGAAGATGTTCGGCCGCATGCTCTCCGAGCGCCTCGGCCAGCTGCACTTCTGGCTGACCTTCGTCACCTTCAACGCGGTGTTCCTGCCGATGTTCGCGCTCGGCTTCGGCGGGCACATGCGGCGCATCGCCGACCCCACCGCCTACACCTTTCTGCAGCCATTGATGCCGCTGCATCGCGCCGCCACCTGGGCGACCATCGCGCTGCTGCTCTCGCAGCTCCCCTTCCTGGTGAACTTCCTCGTGAGCCTGAGGCGCGGGCCGATCGCCGGCGCCAACCCCTGGCGCGCCGCGACGTTGGAATGGTCGGCTGCGTCGCCGCCGCCGCACGGCAACTTTGCGGTGCTACCCACCGTCTACCGCGGGCCCTACGAGTACAGCGCGCCCGGCGCGCCGGACGATGTCTGCCCGCAGGACGCGCCGCCGAGCACGCGCGAGGTGCGCGCGTCATGAGCGCGATCGGCGTCGTCGCGCCGCGCGGCACCGCGAGCGGCATCCCCTCCGGCAAGCTCGCCATCTGGTGGTTCCTCGCCTCGGAGACCATGACCTTCGGCGGACTGCTCGGCGTGTTCGTGCTCTTCCGCTATGCCGCGGGCGGCTGGCACGAGCCGGCCGCGCACCTGCACGTGTGGCTGGCGGCGACCAACACGCTGGTGCTGCTCACCAGCAGCTACACCATGGTGCGCGCGCATGCCGCCGAGACGGCGGAAGATCGGCGTGCGACGCAGCGCTGGCTGTTCGTCACCATGGGCCTTGGCCTCGCCTTCCTCGCCATCAAGGCGGTCGAGTACGCGAGCGAGTGGCGCGCCGGCTTCACGCCGCGCAGCTCGTTGTTCTGGGGATTCTACTATGGCCTCACCGGACTGCACGCCGCTCACGTGCTGGGCGGCGTGATCGCCCTCGTCGCGCTGGGGATTGCCCTGGCGCGCGGCCGCGCCTGGGGCGCGGTACGGCAGCGCGTCGAGTACGTCGGCCTCTACTGGCATTTCGTCGACATCGTCTGGATCTTTCTCTTCCCGCTCGTGTACCTGTCGTGAGCAGAGCGATGGCGGGTCCGACCCACACCACGGTTTGGTACTGGCTGCTGGCGCTGCTCGGCGCCGGCCTGCTCGCCACGCTCGCACCGATCGGTCGCTCGCTGGTCATTGCCGCGCTGCTCGGCGCTGCGGTCGCGAAAGCAGTGCTGGTGGCGCGCCACTATATGCACCTCAAGCACGAGCCGGTTCTGATCTATGCGATCATCGCCGCGCCGCTGCTGCTGGTCGTGTGCCTGGCGCTGGCCCTGGTGCCCGACCTGGTGTGGAGGCACTGAGGTCGATGGCACAGCCCGGCGCGCAGTCGCGACCGCAGCCGGTCGGCGGGCCCGGCTATCCGCGCCTGGTGTACTCCGGTGGCGGTGGTCCGCCGGCCGGGCGGCGCAGTCGCGGCGACAACGCGGTGCTCGGCATGCTGGTGTTCCTCGGCAGTGAGGTGATGCTGTTCGCCGCGCTGATCAGCGCCTACCTGGTGCTGCGCGCCGGAGCGGAGAGCTGGCCTCCGGAGGGCCAACCCCGGCTGCCACTGGTGGTGACCGGCATCAACACCGCCGTGCTGCTGTCGAGCGGCGTGACCATGTGGCTGGCGCGCCGCGCCGCGCGGCTGACGCACGTCGCCGCCTGTCGTCGCTGGCTGGCGGCGACGTTGATGCTCGGTGCGTTGTTCCTGGCCGTCCAGGGCAGCGAGTGGGCGCGGTTGATCGGGTACGGGCTGCGCATCTCCTCGGGTACCTACGGCGGGATGTTCTACACCGTGATCGGCGCGCACGCCTTCCACGTCGTCGTCGCGGTGGTGCTGCTCGCCATCGTACTCTGGCGCGGGCGGCGCGAATGGTACGCCTACGAACGGCAGACCGACGTCGAGGTCTGCCATCTCTTCTGGACATTCGTCGTGGCGGTGTGGCCGGTGCTCTACGTGCTGGTGTATCTGCTGTGACGCGTCTGCCGATTCATCGGTCCTGGCTGGCGGCGTTCGTGGTCGTGCTGCTGCCGCGCCTGGCGGCGGCATGTCCGGCCTGCTTCGCCGCCAGTGATGCGCGGGTCGCCCACATGTACGTGCTCACGGCCCTGCTGCTGTCGGCGCTGCCGTTCGGCGTCGTCCTCGGCATCGCCTGGTGGTGCTGGCGCCGCCAGCCTGCGGCGGATGAGCCGACATGAGCACCACCGTCTCGCCCGCGGCGGCCGGCGAGCGTTGGGTCTGGGCGGCCCTGGCGCTGCTGCTGGTGGTGATAGCCGTCGCCGCGGCGGTGTCGTGGTCGCGGCGCGTCCCGGCGCCCGACGTACTCGGCGCGGTGCCCGATTTCGCGCTGACCGAGCGCTCCGGTCAGCCGCTCACGCGCGCCACGCTCGACGGGCAGCCGTGGGTGGCGGATTTCATCTTCACCCGCTGCACCGGCATGTGCCCGGCGCTCTCGACACGCATGGCCGAGTTGCGCCGGCGCGCCCGCGAGGCGGGGGCCGAGGTGCGCTTCGTCTCGTTCAGCGTCGACCCGACCTACGACACACCGGAGCGGCTGAGCGCCTACGCGCAGCGCTTCGGCGCCGGCGACGACTGGTTCTTCGTCACCGGGGCGCGCGACGCGCTGTATCAACTGATCGGCAGCGGCTTTCGGCTGAGCGTCGCCGAGCGCGCGCCGGAGGCAGTGGCCAGCGAGGGCGGCGAGCTGATCACCCACAGCGACCGATTCGTGCTGGTCGACGGCGCCGGTCGCATCCGCGGTTACTACCACGGCGGAGATGCGGATCTGTTCCCGGCGCTGCTGCGTGACCTTGGCGCGCTGCAGGCGGAAGCCGGACGCTAGCGCGCGGCGGCGTTGCGGATCGCGTCGCGCAGTTCGTCGTAGGTGCGCGTCACTGGGAACTGCGGGAAGTCGCGGATGACGTTGTCCGGCGGGCGGAACAGGATGCCGGCGTCGGCCTCGTCCAGCATGGTCGTGTCGTTGTACGAGTCGCCGGCCGCGACGACCTCGAAGTTCAGCAGCTTGAGCGCCATCACCGCCTTGCGCTTGCCGTCCTGGATGCGCAGCCGGTAGTCGCGCACGCGCTGCGCATCGTCGATCACCAGCGAGTGACAGAACAGCGTCGGGTGGCCGAGTTGCTCCATCAGCGGGGCGGCAAACTCGTAGAACGTGTCGGACAGGATGATCACCTGGTGCTCGCCGCGCAGCCAGTTGAGGAACTCGCGCGCGCCGTCGAGCGGGCCCATCTGGCGAATCACCTGCTGGATGTCGCGCAGCGACAGGCCGTGCTCGTCGAGGATTCGGATGCGGTTGCGCATCAGCTTGTCGTAGTCCGGTTCGTCGCGCGTGGTGATGCGCAGCGACGCGATTCCGGTCGCCTCGGCGACGTTGATCCAGATCTCCGGTACCAGCACGCCTTCGAGGTCGAGACAGGCTATCATGCGCGCCTGGCTAGCCGGTTCGTCGGTGGCGGCGCAAGCCGCCCCGGTCCTAGGATGCGTCGGGCGGGAGGGTGCAGAACGCGGCGCGAGCGAAGCCGCGTGACAGGCGGGTGCGGGTCGCCACCTGCACCGGCGCGATACAGGTGAACGGCGCCCGCACCACCAGCATGGTGGGCGTCGCGGCGACGACCGCCGCCGGTTGGCGGTCGATCATCACGCAGTTGCCGCGCACCGGACGGCAGGTGTTGGCGTCGGGGATCGTGCTGCACGAGGCGCCGGCGCCGTTGATGGCGTCGAATCCACTGCCGTAGATGCGGACCAGCTCGCCGGCGGCGGCGAACGGCGGGTCGATCGCGGTGATGGTCGGCGCCTGGCGATTGGGCGTCGCGAGCGCCGGGCTGAGGCTGACGACTGCGGGCCCGCTGCTGAAGACGTCGTGCATCTGCACTGCATCGGTGTTGCACGGGATCGCCTCGCCGCAATGCTCCCACTGGTTGCCGATCGCCTCCAGCGCGCGGCCGGTCTGGTTGCGCAGATTGGCGTTGGGCAGGCCGTTGAACGCGAAGGCGTTGCCGCCCGGCGCCGCCGCGCTGCCGAAGCTGGCGAGCCCGTTGTCGCCGACCGCGGCGCCGGCGTCGGTGTTATGGACCAGGGCGAGACCGCTGGCCTGCACGATCGCGCTCTGGCCGGCGGCGTCGAAGACGCCGAGGCCGACGCCGCTGCCGCGGCCGGGCGTGCCATTGCCACAGGCGAAGTCGTCGCGCAGGACGGCGAGGGATAGGGCGCGGATCGAGATGCCGCGCAGCGCGTTGTCGAGGCTGAGGTTGCCGCGCGTCGAGAGACGCGCGGGGTCGCTGCCGCCGACCGCGGCGCCGTTGGCCGACAGGCCATTCGCCCCGAAGGTGCTGCGGTGGTTGCGCACGACGTTGGCGGTCGCCACCAGGCTGCCGCCGAGCGTCGCCTGCAGGCCGCCGTCGGCGTTGTTCTCGATCAACGACTGCTCGACGATGGCGACGGCGCCGTCGGAGACCTTGACCCCCTTGTCGCGCGCGCCGCGCACGTCGGCGGCGCGGATCACGTTGGCGGCGGTCGTGCCGGCGAGGTTGCGGACGGCGATGGCATCGTCGCCGCACTCGCCGCGCGGGAATTGGACGGACGGCACGTGGCAGGTGCCGTCGACAACGCAGCCGACCACGTCGCCTGTCCCGCACACCTGCTCGGCGCGCCCGACCACGGCCACCGACTCGATCAGGTTGTCGTTGGCGCCGGCGCCGTCGAGCAGCAGTGCGTCGCTGTCGCCGCCGACGTTGGTGATACGGATGCCGACGACGCGATTGCCGGCGCCGGTGACGCGCAGCGCGGCGGACGACAGGCCGTTGCCGTTCAACGTCCGCGCGTGCGGTTGCCCCTCCAGCGTCAGCGCGTCGAGCGTCACCTGCCCGGCGGCGAGCGGGGGCAGGGCCGCGGCCAGCACGATCTCCCCGCTCAGCTCGGGGGCGAACTGGATCAACGCCGGCTTCGCGGCGAGCTCGGCGGCGGTGATGGCGGCGCGCAGGCAGTCGGCGCAGGGCAGCGCGTCGGCCAGGCTGGTGACGGTGTGGATGGAGCGGAACAGCGGCCAGCGAACCGTATGCACGCCGGCGCTCGCGTCGATCAGTTGCGCGCGGCGCCCCTGCAGCTGGCCGGCCGCTTCGCCCTCGCTGACCAGGATGGCGTGGGTCCAGGCGCCGGGTAGCAGGTGGTCGACGCGGGCGCGGCAGGACGGCTCGCCGTCGCAGCGGACGCGCACCGCGTAACCGGTCTGCAGCCCGCCGCTGTCATCCGTGCAGGCGGCTTCCCCAAGAGTACCGAACAGCACGGCGGTCGACGCATCGGCGCCAGCCGGCCGCGCGAGGATCAGATCGACGCTGGCTCCCGCCGTCGGGCAGGGCGCCGCGTCGGCACGGGGCGTGAGGAGCAGCGCCAGGGCGATGAGAACCAGCGAGCGCACCAGGGCCCAGCCTGGCTGCGGCCGTCGCTTCGCGCAACCGTCGTCGTTCAGCTGGTCAGCGCGGCGCGGGTGGCTTCCAGCGATGCCACGTCGGCGACCGACAGGCGCTGCACCGATTTGTCGATGCGGCGAATGAGGCCGCCCAGCACTGTCCCCGGGCCCACTTCGACGAAGGTCCGTATGCCGTCGTCGGCAATCATGCGCTGGACCAGCTCGGTCCAGCGTACCGGGCGGCTGACCTGGCGCGCCAGTCCGTCGCGGACCGCGTCGGCGGTGGTCACGCGGGCGGCATCGACGTTGTTGTAGACGGGGACGGCGGGGGCGTCGATCGCCACCTCCGCCAGATCGGCACGCAGGCGCGTTTCGGCCGGGCGCATCAGCCGGCAGTGAAACGGCGCGCTGACCGGCAAAGGGACCGCCTGGCGCGCACCGGCGCGCTCGGCGACGCGCTCTACGGCGTCGCGCTCACCGGCGATGACGATCTGGCCAGGGGCGTTGAGATTGGCGATGTCCACAACGCCGCCATCGGCGGCGATCGCCGCCGCAATGGCGGACGGCTCCGCGCCGATCAGCGCCAGCATCGCGCCTTCGCCCTCCGGCACGGCCTCCTGCATGTAGCGACCGCGCTTGTGCACCAGCGCGATCGCGTCGCGGAAGGCGAGCGCGCCAGCGGCGACCAGGGCGGAGTACTCACCGAGGCTGTGCCCGGCGACCACGGCAGGCTGCAGCCCGAGGCTGCGGTAGGCGGCGATGCTGACCAGCAGGATCGCCGGTTGCGTGTTGGCGGTCAGCCGCAGCGCCGCCTCGGGGCCGTCGCGGACGATGCGCGAGAGAGCGAAGCCGAGCGCGTCGTCCGCCTCGGCGAAGCACTCGCGCGCGGCGGCGAAGTGCTCGCAGAGGTCGGCACCCATGCCGACCGCCTGCGAGCCCTGGCCGGGGAAGACGAAGGCGACCGCTGCGCGCATCGTCCAGCGGTGCGATCAGGCGACGGTGATCGCCGGATCGAGGTAGACGTCCTGGATGATGTGCAGCAGCTTGACGCCGTCGTCCATCGGACGCTGAAACGCCTTGCGGCCCGAGATCAGTCCGGTGCCACCGGCGCGCTTGTTGACCACCGCCGTCTTCGCTGCCTCGACGAAGTCGCTGTCGCCGGACGACGCGCCACCCGAATTGATCAGGCCAATGCGGCCCATGTAGCAGTTCGCCACCTGGTAGCGGGTGAGGTCGATCGGGTGATCGGTGGTCAGCTTCTCGTAGACCAGCTTGCTGGTCTTGCCGAACTTGATGGCGGTGTAGCCGCCGTTGTTCTCCGGCGCCTTCTGCTTGATGATGTCCGCCTCGATCGTCACGCCGAGGTGGTTCGCCTGGCCGGTGAGGTCGGCCGAGACATGGTAGTCGACGCCGTCCTTCGTGAAGGCGTTGTTGCGCAGGTAGCACCACAGCACGGTCGCCATGCCGAGCTCGTGCGCCATCTGGAAGGCGGTGCTGACCTCCTGGATCTGGCGCCCCGATTCCTCCGAGCCGAAGTAGATGGTCGCGCCGACCGCCGCGCATCCCATGTCGGCGGCCTGCTGCACGTGCGCGAACATGATCTGGTCGAACTTGTTCGGGTAGGTGAGCAGCTCGTTGTGGTTGAGCTTCAGCAGGAAGGGGATCTTCGGGGCGTACTTGCGGGCCACGGCGCCGAGCACGCCGAGCGTCGTGGCGACGGCATTGCAGCCGCCCTCGATGGCCAGGCGGATGATGTTCTCCGGGTCGAAGTAGATCGGGTTGGGGGCGAACGACGCGCCGGCACTGTGCTCGATGCCCTGGTCGACGGGGAGAATCGAGACATAACCGGTGCCGCCGAGGCGGCCGTGATCGAAGATCGCCTGCAGGTTGCGCAAGACCGGGATCGGCCGGTTGGTCTGCGCCAGCACGCGGTCGACGAAGTCCGGCCCGGGCAGATGCAGGCTCGATTTGTCGATCGTGGTGCAGCGGTGCGCGAGCAGCGACTCGGCCTCCTTGCCGAGCATGTCGCTGATTTTCGTCATCGGTCGGGCCTCCTCGTGCGCTGTGGTCGGGCGGCGCCGGTGGCGCGCGGGCGAGGAAGGGGCGAGCGGCGTCAGGCGGCGGACGCAAGATGAACGGGACGCGCCTCGCATACGACGATTCGTGTGCACGGGCAAGGCGCATTGCGGGAGGCATTCTTGCGACCACTGCGTGACGCCTGCTAGAGCCGACTGTCCCGGCTCTCCGCGGGTCAGCGAGAGTGGCGGAACTGGTAGACGCGCTAGACTTAGGATCTAGTGGGGCCACCCGTGGGGGTTCGAGTCCCCCCTCTCGCATCTGTCGAGCGCGGCTGCCGGGACTTTTTCTTGAATCAGTATAGTGATGTCGTTAAGACTCGGAGCGGTTCGTTGATGACGAAAGTGGCAATGGAAACCGTCGATGCGGTTCGTCGGCGGTTGGCGGTCGAGATTCCGGCGGGTGAGGTGACGGCCGAAATCGAACGCGCCTATGAGCAGCTTCGCCGCCGGGCCCGCGTGCCTGGTTTTCGTCCCGGGCGCGCGCCGCGTCCGGTTCTGGAGAAGATGTTCGGCGATCAGGTGCGCGCCGACGTCTATGGCAAGCTGGTGCAGGACTCGTACACCGATGCGCTGCGCGAGCAGCAGATCAATCCGGTCAGCATGCCGGAGATCGTCACCGAGCAGGCGGAGCCGGGAGCGCCACTCCGCTATTCGGCGACCGTCGAGGTGCGGCCCGAGGTGGTGGCGCGCGACTACGTCGGGCTCGCGGTCGAGCGCCCGCGCCGGGCGGTCGGCGACGAGGACGTGACGCGTGTGATCGAGCAGTTCCGCCAGCGGCACGCGACGTTGACGCCAATCGCCGATCGCGACACCGCGATGCGCGGCGACGTGGCGACGATCGATTACGTCGCCCGCGTCGGCGATGCGATCGTGGGCCGCGGCGATCAGCGTCTGGTGGAGATCGGCGGTGAGCCGACCGACAGCCCGGGCGCGAAGCTGGAAGGCGCGCGAGTTGGCGAGGCGACGCACTTCGACATCGTCTACCCGGACGATCACGGCAACGCTGAGCTGGCTGGGAAGACGGTACACTTCGACGCCACGGTGCGCGCGCTGTCGCAGCGCGACGTGCCGGCGCTCGACGATGCGTTCGCCAGCGCGCATGCGGGGTGCGAGACGGTTGCCGAGATGCGCACTCGGGTGCGTGCGGATCTCGAGGCGACCGCCCAGCGCGAGGCGGAGTCCGCCGTGCGTGGGGCGCTGGTCGGCAAGCTGGTCGCGGCGCACGATTTCGCGGTGCCGCAGGCCATGATCGATCGCCGCGCCGAAGCGATGGTCGAGGACGTGCTCGACAGCCTCGGTCCGCGCCGCCCACCGGCGAGCCGCGAAGGCGAGATGCGCCGCCAGCTGCAGCAGGACCTGCAGGGCCAGGCCCGCGACCACGTCAAGGCGGCGCTGCTGCTCGAGTCGGTCGCGACGCAGGAGCAGTTGACGGTCGACGAGGCCGAGCTCGACGCCCACATCGATCGCTTGGCGGAGGCGGCGGGCAAGGCGCGCGAGCGCGTGCGCCACCTGTACCACGATCCGAGTGCGCGCGCCGGTCTGCGCGGTCGCATGTTGCAGGAACGTGCCATCGACTTGCTGGTTCAGCGCGCTACCATCACGGACGTGGATGGACCATCGGGCGTTGCTGGGGTACCTGGAAACGGCTAGACTTCTCGTGGGAGTGTCGCCACGGCATGAATCTGATTCCGATTGTAATTGAGCAGACTGGTCGTGGTGAGCGGGCCTTCGATATCTTTTCGAGGTTGCTGAAGGATCGCATCGTCTTCCTCGGCTCTCCGATCACCGACGAGGTTGCCAACCTGATCACCGCGCAGCTCCTCTTCCTCGAGTCGGAGGATCCGGAGCGCGACATTCACTTCTACATCAACTCGCCAGGGGGTTCGGTGACCGCCGGCCTCGCGATCTACGACACCATGCAGTACATCCGTCCCGAGGTGTCGACGCTCTGTCTCGGGCAGGCGGCGAGCATGGCGGCTTGGTTGCTGGCCTCGGGTGGACGCGGCAAGCGCTACACGCTGCCGCACGCGCGCATCATGATCCACCAGCCGCTCGGCGGCGTGCAGGGTCCGGCGGTGGACATCGACATCCAGGCGCGGGAAATCCTGCGCTTGCGCGAGCAGCTCAACAATGTGTTGGTGAAGCACACCGGTCAGAGCTTGAAGAAGATCGAGAAAGACACGGATCGCGATCTCTTCATGACCGGCAAGCAGGCGGTTGAGTATGGACTGGTTGACGAGGTGATCGTCAGCCGGTCGATCAAGAAAGTGTGAGCGGTGGCCTATGGCGAAGCACGGTGACGATCGCGGGGGAAACCTGGTCTGTTCGTTCTGCGGCAAGAGCCAGGACGAGGTGCGCAAGCTCATTGCCGGACCGACCGTCTACATCTGCGATGAGTGCATCGACCTGTGCAACGACATCATCGCCGAAGAGTGCGACCAGGAAGAGGGCCTGACGTCGACGTCGGCGGTGCCGAAGCCGGCCGAGATCAAGAAGGTTCTCGATCAGTACGTCATCGGCCAGGAGCGCGCCAAGCGCGTGCTCGCGGTTGCGGTGCACAATCACTACAAGCGCATCGACTCGCAGCTGGTCACCGGTGACGTCGAGTTGCAGAAGTCGAACATCCTGCTGGTCGGTCCGACCGGCTCCGGCAAGACGTTGCTGGCACAGACCCTGGCGCGCTTTCTCCAGGTGCCGTTCACGATCGCCGACGCGACCAGCCTGACCGAGGCCGGTTACGTCGGCGAGGACGTCGAGAACATCATCCTCAGCCTGCTCCAGAACGCCGACTACGACGTGGAGAAGGCGCAGCGCGGTATCGTGTACATCGACGAGATCGACAAGATTTCCCGCAAGGGCGACAACCCGTCGATCACGCGGGACGTCTCCGGCGAGGGCGTGCAGCAGGCGCTGCTCAAGATCATCGAGGGGACCACCGCCAGCGTGCCACCGAAGGGCGGGCGGAAGCATCCGCAGCAGGAGTTCCTGCAGGTCGACACGTCCAACATCCTCTTCATCTGCGGCGGCGCGTTCGTCGGCCTCGAAGACATCATCCGCCGCCGCATCGGCATGAAGGGAATCGGGTTCGGCGTCGAGATCCGCGCCCGCGAGCACGGCGTGCAGCGCAACCTGTTGCACGAGGTGCAGACCGAAGACCTGCTCAAGTTTGGCCTGATCCCGGAGTTCATCGGTCGCCTGCCGGTGATCGCGACGCTCGACGAGCTCCAGGAGCAGGATCTCGTGCGCATCCTCAAGGAGCCGAAGAACGCGCTGACGCGGCAATACCAGAAGCTCTTCGAAATGGAGGGCGTGCACCTGAAGTTTACCGATGGGGCGCTGGTGGCGATCGCGCGCGAAGCGCTGCGACGCAAGTCGGGGGCGCGCGGGCTGCGCGCGATTCTCGAGGATGTGATGCTCGACGTGATGTACGACATCCCGTCGCAGCCCAACATCAAGGAGGTTCTGATTGCCGAAGAGGTGATCACCAAGCGCGAGCAGCCGATCGTCCTCTATCAGAAGACGGCGGAAACCGCCTGAGCGCGGTAGCCGCCCGCCGAGGAGAAGGACCGCACATGCTCTTTCGCAACGACAAGAAGGACCGCGACGACGCCCCTGGAGGCAACGTGCTGCGCGTCCCCCTGCTTCCCCTGCGTGACATCATCGTCTTCCCGCACATGGTCGTGCCCCTGTTCGTCGGGCGACAGAAGTCGATCAAGGCGCTCGAAGAGGCGATGAACAAGCAGAAGTTCATTCTGCTGGCGGCGCAGCGCGAGGCGAAGACGAACGATCCGGGCGAAGACGACATCTACCGCGTCGGCACGCTCGGCTCGGTCGTGCAGTTGCTGCGGCTTCCGGATGGAACGGTGAAGGTGCTGGTCGAAGGGAAGAAGCGCGCCCGCGTGCTGCGTTACGTCGATCAGACCGACTACTTCCTGGTCGAGGCGGAGGAGATCGAGGAGGTCTGCCCGAAGACGACCGAGATTGAAGCGCTGACGCGTTCGATCAACTCGACGTTCGGGCACTACGTCAAGCTGAACAAGAAGATCCCGCCTGAGATGATCATGTCGGTGGCGTCGATCGAGGAGCCGGCGCGGCTCGCTGACACCATCGTCGCTCACCTCGGCGTCAAGCTGGAGGACAAGCAGGCACTGCTGGAGATCGAAAATCCCGCCGAGCGCCTCGAGCGCGTCCTCGGCAACATGCGCTCCGAGATCGAGATCCTCGAGGTAGAGAAACGCATCCGTACTCGGGTCAAGAAGCAGATGGAGAAGACCCAGAAGGAGTACTACCTCAACGAGCAGATGCGGGCGATCCAGAAGGAGCTCGGTGAGAAGGACGAGTTCAAGAACGAGATTCAGGAGCTCGAGGACAAGATCAAGCAGAAGCGGATGTCCGCCGAGGCGAAGGAGAAGGCGGAGAAGGAGCTGAAGAAGCTCAAGATGATGTCGCCGATGTCCGCTGAGGCGACGGTCGTCCGCAACTACATCGACTGGCTCATTTCGCTGCCGTGGGGCGAGTTCACCGACGACAAGCTCGACATCGTCGACGCCGAGAAGGTGCTCGAGGAAGATCACTACGGGCTGGAGAAGGTGAAGCAGCGCATCCTCGAGTATCTCGCCGTGCAGTCGCTGGCCGGTCAGATGAAGGGACCGATCCTCTGCCTGGTCGGTCCTCCGGGGGTCGGCAAGACCTCGCTCGGCAAGTCGATCGCGCGCGCCACGGGGCGCAAGTTTGTGCGCATCTCCCTCGGCGGCGTGCGCGACGAGGCGGAGATCCGTGGCCATCGGCGCACCTACATCGGCGCGCTGCCGGGCAAGATCATCCAGTCGATGAAGAAGGCGGGATCGAGCAATCCGGTCTTCCTGCTCGACGAGGTCGACAAGATGTCGACCGACTTCCGCGGTGATCCGTCGTCGGCGCTGCTCGAGGTTCTCGACCCCGAGCAGAACACCAGCTTCAACGACCACTATCTCGACGTCGACTACGACCTGTCGCGGGTGATGTTCATCACCACCGCGAATACCCTCGAGGGCATTCCGCGCCCGCTCCAGGATCGCATGGAGATCATTCGCATCGCGGGCTACACGGAGGTCGAGAAGCAGCACATCGCCAGCCGTTACCTGGTGAAGAAGCAGCGCGAGGCGAACGGGCTCAAGGACGACAACGTCGAAATTTCCGACAACGCGTTGCTCGGCGTCATCCGCCACTACACCAAGGAAGCCGGGGTCCGGAACCTCGAGCGTGAGATCGCCTCGATCTGCCGCAAGGTGGCGGTCGAGGTGGTGAAGACCGATCGCAACGCCAAGGTGCGCGTCAACGGCAAGGCGCTGGCCAAGTACCTGGGCCCGGCCAAGTTCCGGTACGGCAAGGCGGAGGAGGACAGCCGCGTCGGCATGGCCACCGGGCTCGCTTGGACCGAATTGGGCGGCGAGCTGCTGGCGACCGAGGTGACGATCATGCCCGGCAAGGGCAAGCTCATCATCACCGGCCGGCTCGGCGACGTGATGCAGGAGTCGGCCCAGGCGGCGCTCAGCTACGTGCGTTCACGGGCCGACGAACTCGGCTTGGACCGTGACTTCTACCAGGCCATCGACCTGCACATTCACGTGCCCGAGGGCGCCATCCCCAAGGATGGCCCGTCGGCGGGTATCACGATGGCCACGGCGTTGGTTTCGGCGCTGACCAAGACGGCGGTGCGCAACGACGTCGCGATGACCGGCGAAGTAACGCTGCGCGGCCGTGTGTTGCCGATCGGTGGCCTGAAGGAGAAGGTGCTGGCGGCGCACCGTGGCGGGATCAAGACAGTCCTGATTCCCGCCGAGAACGAGAAGGATATCCTCGACATCCCGGCCAACGTGCTGCGGACGGTTGAGCTCGTGCTGGTGGATCATATGGACCAGGTGCTGCGCCGTGCGTTGCTGCTCGACAACCCGGATGATCTGTTCCGCAAGCGGGTCATAGAGCCGGTCGCACCGCCTCCCTCGTTCGGAGAGACAACCCCGGCCGGAGACGTCGTCGCGCACTAACTGATCGGGAAGGCGCGGTTCGGTTGACTCGCTACCGGCGCGCTGTTATAGCGCCGGGGTTACTCCTCGCCGCAACCACGGGGGCGGAATGACCAAAGCTGAGCTGATTGAATCCGTTGCAAGCAAAGTCGACCTGCCGCGCGCGACCGCCGAGCGTGCCGTCAACACGATGTTCGACGAGATGACGGCGGCCCTGCGGCAGGGCGACAAGGTCAACATTTCCGGTTTCGGCACGTTCTCCGTGTCGACGCGCAAAGCGCGCACCGGCCGCAACCCGAAGACCGGCGAGAGCATCGAAATCGCCGCGTCGAGGGCGGCCAAGTTCAAGCCGGGCAAGACCCTGAAGGACGAGATCAACGACGGCGGCAAGTAGGGTACGAGCGCGCTGACCCCGATCGGGCGGTTAGCTCAGCGGGAGAGCATCGGCCTTACAAGCCGGGGGTCATCCGTTCAAATCGGATACCGCCCACTTCGGTCCGAGTCCAAGCCACATGGCGCCCACGGCGCCGATCACCGAGAGAAGACACACACACGCCATAGACAGCCTTGCGGGGTGGTAGTTCAGTTCGGTTAGAACGCCGGCCTGTCACGTCGGAGGTCGCGGGTTCAAGTCCCGTCCACCCCGCCATTCATTGCTTCTTCAGGCAACAACGCACGGAGCCCACATCATGATGAAGTCCACCGCCATGCTGACGCGCGAGGATGCGCTCGCGGCGCGCCGCTGGTTCGTCATCGACGCGAGCGGCAAAGTCCTCGGCCGTGTGGCGTCAGAGGCGGCCGGCCTGCTGCGCGGCAAGCACAAGCCGGGCTTCACGCCGCATGTTGATTGCGGTGATTTCGTGGTCATCGTCAACGCCGAGCAGGTGCAGTTGACCGGGCCGAAGGAACTCAACAAGGTCTACCATCGGCACAGCGGCTTTCCCGGTGGGATCAGGAGCCAGACGGCGGGTCGCGTTCGCGCGACCCATCCGGAGCGCCTGTTGCGCATGGCGGTGACCGGCATGCTGCCGAAGAACCGACTTGGGCGGCGGCTGGCGACCAAGCTCAAGATCTACGCTGGAGCCGAGCATCCGCACGCGGCGCAGCGGCCCGAAGTGGTCGAGTCCAAGCGCGCTCCGCGCGCCTGAAAAGGAAGATCGTCATGGCAGAACGCTCCGCTTCCACTGACGCCACCGGCCGTCGCAAGACTGCCGTTGCGCGTGTCCGCCTGGTCGCCGGCGGCGGCGCCATCACCATCAACAAGCGCTCGATCGACGACTACTTCGGTCGTCCGACGCTGCGCATGATCGTCAACCAGCCGCTCGAACTCACCAATACCAAGGGCAATTTCGACGTGAAGGTGAACGTCGTCGGCGGCGGCACGTCCGCGCAGGCTTCGGCCATCCGGCACGGCATCACGCGGGCGCTGATCGAAACCAACCCCGACCTGCGTCCGCCACTGAAGAAGGCGGGCTTCGTCACGCGCGATCCGCGCGAGGTCGAGCGCAAGAAGTACGGGCGCCACAAGGCGCGCAAGCGTCCGCAGTACTCGAAGCGCTGAAGCGGATCGCCGCCTCAGTCGCTGGAGAGAAACAGCACCGCGCCGAGCAGCGCGTACACGCCGTTGGCGGCCCACGCCGCGATGGCGGGGGGGAGGGCTCCGGTCTGGCCCAGCGAGGTCGAGAGGCCGAGCAGGACCCAGTAGCCGAACCCCACCCCGGTGCCGAGCCCGACGATCGCCGCAATGCTGGGGTGGCGCCGCAGCCGCCCGGCGATTGGCACGGCGACCAAGGCGAGTACCGCGCTGGCAAACGGCAGCGCGAGCTTCAGGTAGAGATCGACGAGGTAATGTGAGGCGTCGATACCCTTGCGCGTCATGCCGTCGATGCGCTCGTTCAATGCGGTGAAGCTCAGCTCCTCGGGCTCGCGCTGGACCTCGAGAAAGTCGTTCAGCGTCTCGGCGATGACCAGGCCGTCGACGGCGATCGGTTGGGCGTGTGCGGTATCGCCGTCCATCTCGTACGCGACGGCGTCCGTCACCTGCCAGCGGCCGTCGATCCACTGCGCGCGCGGCACCTGCAGCACGGTGCGCAGTCGGAAGTCGTCGTCGAGGCGATAGATGGTCAGGTCGAATACCGCTTGTTGGGCACGATCGACGTAGTCGATGTGGTAGAAGCCGTCGGCGCCGTGGTACCAGATGCTGCGGTCGCTCAGGACGCCGCGCAGCGCGCGCTTGCGGATCTCGATGTTGTTCACGTGCTGGAACTTGCGCGAGCAGTAGGGGACCACGGTCTCGTTCCAGACCAGCGCGGCGATGCTCACCAGCGCCGCCAGCACCAGGACCGGTGTACCGGTCTGGATGAGGCTGACCCCGCCGGCGCGCAGCGCGATGATCTCGTTGCGACGTCCCATCAGGCCGAAGGTCAGCAACGCCGCGGTGATCACCGCCGGCGGGGTGACCTGGGTGAGCATGAGCGGGATCTTGAAGAGGAAATACCGAGTCGCCGCGCTCACCGTGGCATCGTGGCGCAGCAGGATGTCGAGGCGATCGAATAGGTCGATGACAATGTACAGCAGGACGAAGCCTGCCAGGATCGGGACGAACCATCCGATGAACTGGCGCGCGACGTAGCGACTGACGACGCCGAAGGAAACGGGGGCGGCCATCGTTCAGCCCGCTGCCGCGCCACCGGAAACGGGGCGACGGCGCAGCCAGCCCGAGAGGCGATCCCGGAGTGGCGCGCCTGGGGAGCCGGTCTCGCGTGCGGCGCGCGCCAACAGCACGGCTGCCACGCTGGCCAGCACGGCGTTGGGCAGCCAGACCGCCACCAGCGGTGGCAGGGCACCGCGTTCGCCGAGGTTCTGCCCGAAGGTGAGCAGCAGGTAATAGAGGAAGATCAGCACCAGGCTGATCGAGAAGCCGCGCGAGTGGACCGAACGCGTCGGCTGAATGCCGAGCGGAACGCCGAGTGCGGCAAAGACCAGGCAGGCAAAGGCAATGGCGTACTTGCGGGCCGCCTCGACACGTTCCACGTAGGCCGGTTCCCCGGCCGCCTGCTTGGCCGCGATCGCCGCCTGCAATTCGGCGCGCGTCATCTCACTGGCGTCCTTTTCGCGGTTGCGCAGTTGGGCGAGGGCGGCGTTGAGGTCGAGGGTGATGTCATAGGTGACGAAGCGGGTGTCCTGATAGCCCTGTCCGCGGCCGGTGCTGTATATGCCACCGTTCTGCAGGCGCAGCGTCAGGCTGTGTCGGGTTTCGTTGGTGACCAGACGGCCGCTCTCGGCGTAGACGGTGTTGCGCATGGACGCATCGCGGCTGTCGGCGATCAGCACCCCCTCGAGCAGGTCGCTGGCCGGTTGGACGCGATCGACATAGATGACCAGATCCTTGAACTCGTCGTTGAACACCTTCGGCTTGATGCCGGCCACCGCGCGCGTCTTGACGATCTCATACAGCCCCGTACGCAGATGGCTGTTGCCCCATGGGCGGGCGGTGATCGAGAGCCACAGCGTCAGCAAAGCGACGGTGGCAGCAAACGCTGCCACTGGGACCAGCAGGCGAAACAGGCTGATGCCGGCGGCGCGCAGCGCCACCACCTCGCTATCAGAGGACAAGCGCCCAAACGCCACCAGGATCGCGAGCAGTAGGGCCATCGGAACAGTCAACTCGAGGAACGCAGGCATGATGTACGAAAAGATGAGCGCCATCTGCCCGAGCGGGACGCCGCGGTTGACCACCAGCTCGACGAGCTTGAGGATGCGGATGATCAGCAGGATCGAGGTGAAGACCGCCAACCCGAGCAGGAAGGGCACGACCATCTCGCGCAGGATGTAGCGGTCGAGAATCTTCACTGCGGAGCGAATGCTAATGAAGGGGCCACGCGATGTAAACGCGCGCCGCGGTGCGCCGTCGCCAGCCGGGCCGCGCTGGGTCTTCGGCGTCAACGCGGTCGAGCGCCGGCTGTCGGTGCAGCCGGGGTCGGTGCGCGAGGTTCGCCTCGCTGGACCGGCGTCGCCGCGTCGCAATACCGTCGCCGCACTTGCTCGCGCCGCCGGCGTCGCGGTGCGCGAATGTGACGCCGCCGAAATGCGGCGGATGACCGGCAGCGAGGAGCATCAAGGGGTGGCGGCCCTGGTGGCACCGTTTGCGTATGCCGATCTTGAGGTGGTGGTGGGGGCGGACCCTGGACCGCTGCTCCTGCTCGACCAGATCCAGGATCCACACAATCTCGGGGCGCTGGTGCGTACGGCGGCCGCGGTCGGAGTCGCGGCGGTGGTCATTCCCCGTCACGGCGCCGCCGGGGTGACGGCCGCCGTGGAGAAGGTTGCCGCCGGGGCGGTCAACGACGTGCCGATTTGCCAGGTGGCCAATCTCCATCGAACCCTGCTCGACCTCCGCGAGCTGGGGTACTGGAGCATCGCCCTGGTGCCGCGCGGCGGGGTGGATCTCTTCACCATCGACCTACCGGAACGGCCGGCCCTGGTTCTGGGCGGTGAGGGCGGGATTCGCCCGCTGGTCGCATCGACCTGTGATTTCCTGGCTTCCATCCCCCAAAGGTCGGGGGTCGAATCGCTCAATGCGTCCGTCGCCGGAGCGGTCGCCATGTACGAGGTTGCCCGCCGGCTTCGGCGGCTTGACAGGTTGTAGGGACCGCTGGTAAGGAGCACGTTTCACGCCAGGCGGCGGCGTGTATTCAGCACACGACTCTTCAAAATTGGACGCGTTCTCGAGGCCGCGTGAGCCGATGTAGCTCAAGGGTAGAGCGACTGACTTGTAATCAGTAGGTTGCCAGTTCGATTCTGGCCATCGGCTCCATGCAGGGGAGAGGTGCCCGAGTGGCCAAAGGGAGCAGACTGTAA
>JANRJF010000265.1:0-5147 GCA_033764095.1 Deltaproteobacteria bacterium
TGCCAGGCCGACTCGGTGCCGGTGGTGCTGATCTGCGGCCAGGTGCCGCGCGCCGCGATGGGCACCGACGCGTTCCAGGAAGCGCCGGTGTTCAACATCATGGCGTCGTGCGCCAAGCACGTCTTCCTGCTCACCGACGAGCACAAGGTCGAGGCGACCATGCGCAGCGCCTTCGAGCTGGCGCGCAGCGGCCGTCCCGGGCCGGTGGTGGTCGACATCCCGCGCGACGTGCAGCTGGCGCAGTCGGTCTTCCAGGGCACCGGCACGCTGCCGCTCACCGGCTATCGCGAGCGCACCGAGCAGCTGACCCGCACCGCGATCAGCAACGCCGAGGCGGAGGCATTCTTCTCCCTGCTCGGCAACGCGCGGCGGCCGCTGCTCTACGTCGGCGGCGGCGTGATCAACGGCGACGCCTCGGCCGAGCTGCGCAAGTTCGCCAAGCGCTTCCAGATCCCGGTGGTGACGACGCTGATGGGGATCGGCGCGGTGGACACCACCAGCGACCTCTCGCTGCGCATGCTGGGCATGCACGGCACCGCGTTCGCCAACTACTCGGTCGAGGACTGCGACTTCCTCATCGCCATCGGCTCGCGTTTCGACGACCGCGTCGCCGGCAAGGTGAAGGAGTTCGCCCCCAACGCGCGCATCGCGCACCTCGACGTCGACGCGTCGGAGATCGGCAAGGTCAAGCACGTCGACTGGGCGCACGTCGCCGACGCCAAGCGCGGCCTCGCGCAGCTGCTCAAGGCCGGCGAGCAGCTCGGCTTCAAGCGCGACTTCAGCGAGTGGCATCAGCACGTCGCCGCGCTGCGCGGCAAGCACGGGCTGAACTTCAACCGCGGCTCGGAGCGCATCCAGGCCGAGTACGTGCTGGAGCAGTTGAACGAGATCACGCGCGGCAATGCCATCGTCGCCACCGGCGTCGGCCAGCACCAGATGTGGGCGGCGCAGTACCTCGACTTCGTCAACCCGCGCACCTTCCTCACCTCGGGCAGCATGGGCACCATGGGCTTCGGCCTGCCGGCGGCGATCGGCGCGCAGATCGCCAACCCGGGTGCGCTGGTCATCGACGTCGACGGCGACGGCTCGATCCGCATGAACCTCGGCGAGCTGGAGACGCTCACCACCTACGACATCCCGGTCAAGGTGCTGCTGCTCAACAACCTCGGCGACGGCATGGTCCGCCAGTGGCAGGACCTGTTCTACGCCAACCGCTACTCCGGCTCCGACAAGACGCTGCACAAGAAGGACTTCGTCAAGGCCTGCGAGGCGGACGGCTTCGGCTTCACCCGGCGCGTCATGGCGCAGGCCGACGTGCGGCCCAACCTGCAGGCGTTCGTCGATTTCCCCGGCCCGGCCTTCCTCGAGGTCATGGTCGACCCGACCGCGCACGTCTACCCGATGGTCGGTCCCGGCATGGGCTACAAGGACATGATCACCGGCAAGTGGATCCCCAGCCGCGGCGCCGACGACGCCGAGAAGAAGACCGACGAGCCGGCCGAGTACTTCTAGGCCCCGGATGGCGCCCCGCGACGCGCAGGCGTGGCGGGGCGCCGACCCGCCGCGATGCGCGTGCTGATCGTTCGCCTGCGCGCGCTCGGCGACGTGATTCACGCCCTGCCGGTGGCGTGTGCGATCAGGGACGCGCTGCCCGGCGCGTGGATCGCCTGGCTGGCCGAGGAGCCGGCGCGCCCGCTGCTGGCCGATCATCCCGCGATCGACCGCTGCGTGTCGGTGCCGCGCGGCTGGGCGCGTTCGCCGGCGGCACTCGCCGCGCTGCGCCGCGCGCTGCGCGCCGAACGATTCGACGTCGTGCTCGACCTGCAGGGCGTGCGCGCCAGCGTGCTGGCGTCATGGCTCGCCGGCGCGCCGCGCCGCCTGTCGTTCATCGGCATGCTGAGCCACCAGCTGCGCCACCGCATCCGCGACGAGGATCGGCTGCGCGCGCTCTCACGCCTCTGCGCCCGGCCGCTGGGTGTCGAGTTGGTGACGGCGACGCGCGCCCACATCGTCGACCGCTACCTCGAGATCCTCGCGCCGCTCGGCGTCGCCGCGCCGCGCGTGCGCTTCGGCCTGCGGGAGTCGCCGGCGGATGCCGCCGACGCCGAGCGGGCGGTGGCGCGGATGCGCCTGGCGCCCGGCGGCTACGCGCTGCTGCATCCGGGCGGGGCGCCGCACAAGCTGTGGCCGGCCGATCGCTTCGCGGTGGTGGCGCGTCATCTGGCGGCGGGCTGGCGCCTGCCGAGCGTCGTGCTGCAGGGCCCGGGAGAAGGGGAGCGCCAGGCGGCCGAAGACGTGGTCGCCGCGAGCGACGGCAGCGCGCGGCTCGCTCCGCCCCTCACCCTCGCCCAGCTGGCGGCGCTGGCGCGCCGCGCGCGACTCTTCCTCGGCGCCGAGTCGGGTCCGCTGCACCTCGCCGCGGCCGTCGGCGCGCCGTGCATCGGGCTCGTCGGTCATGTGGCGGTGGCGCGTTTCCGGCCATACGGCGACGGCAATGTCGCCGTCGCCGGGAGCCCCATCCCGGTCGAGCAGGCGAGCCGCGACGGGCGCGGCGCAGCCGCCATGGCCGCCATCGACCCGGCCCTGGTTTGCCGGGCGTGCGATCAGCTCTTGCAACCCGGCGGACGGGCGGCGATGAGCCGCGAGCCATGAGCCGTGCGAACCCGGACCCGCTGCTGGCGTTGTTCCGCGCCATCGCGGCGGGCGAGCCGGCGGCGGCGGCGCGGATGCTGGCGCGCGCGCCGGGGCTGGCGCGCCAGCCGCTGGCGGTCGGGGCGTCGCGGCGGGAGGCCGCGGAATACTTCTTCCCCGCGATCAGGCACTACGCCTACGCCGGTGACACCGCGTTGCACATCGCCGCGGCGGCCTACGACGCGGAGACCGCCGGCGCCCTGATCGCGCGCGGCGCCGAGGTGCGGGCGCGCAACCGGCGCGGCGCCGAGCCGCTGCACTACGCGACCGACGGCATTCCGGCCGCGGCGTGGTGGAACCCCGACGCGCAGGCGGCGCTGATCGCGCTGCTGATCGGAGCCGGCGCCGATCCCAACAGCGCGGACGCCAGCGGTGTCGCTCCGCTCCACCGCGCCGTCCGCACGCGTTGTGCCGCCGCGGTCGCGGTGCTGCTCGAACGCGGCGCCGATCCGCGCCGCCGCAACGCGAGCGGCTCGACCCCCTTGCACCTGGCCGTGCAGGACACCGGCCGCGGCGGCGCGGGTTCCGACGCGGCGCGCCAGCAGCAGGCGGAGATCATCGCACTGTTGCTGCGCCACGGCGCCTGCCCCAGCGATGAGGGCGCCGGCGGCAAGAGCGTCGCCCAGTGTGCCACCGCCGACTGGATCCGCGCGCTGCTCGCCGCGCGCTAGCCCGCCGAGGCCGCTTCAGCTGGTCAGCCGGTTGCGGATCGACACCCGCGCCCAGCCGAGCAGCAGGGCGGAGACGATGAGGATGTAGGCGACATCCCACGCCGCGACCAGCGGCGTGCCGCCCTGGCCGAAGGCGTAGCGGGCGAGGCGGACCGGATGGAGCAGCGGCAGCGCCTCGGCGACCCACAGCCAGCCGCCGCTCAGGCGCTCGTTCAACGGGAAGAAGACGTCGGAGAACAGGAACAGCGGCGTCAGGAAGAGGGTGAAGTAGAAGCTGAACAGCTCGATGATCGGCACGCGCAGCGAGAAGGCGATGCCGATAGCGGCGAACAACAGGCCGGCGAGCGGGACGACGAACAGCACGAACAAGGCGCTCGGCATCGGTGCCAGGCCGAAGGCGGCGACCACCAGGAAGAAGCAGGTGCCGTAGACGGTCGCGCGGCTCACCGCCCAGAGGATCTCGCCGGCCAGCACATCGTCGGGCTGGATCGGCGTGGTCAGCATGGCGTCGTACTGCTTCTCGAAGGTGAGGCGGACGAAGATGTTGTAGGTGACCTCGAAGCTGGCGCCGTTCATCGCCGCGACGCAGACCAGGCCGGGGGCGAGGAAGGCGGCGTACGAGGTGCCGCCCATCTCGGTGATGTAGGCGCCGACGCCGATGCCGATCGACAGCAGGTACATCACCGGCTCGAAGAAGTTGGGCAGGATGTTCATCCACCAGGTGCGGCGGTACATGGCGGCGTTGCGCTGCCAGACCGACAGCGCGTGCGCGGGCGACAGGCTCATGCGCCGCCCTCCAGCGTCGCGCCGGTGAGGCGCAGGAAGACATCCTCCAGGTTGGTCGGGCGGACGATCAGCGCGCTGCGGTCGGCGCCGTCGCGCTGGTGCAGGCGCTCGACCAGCGGCGTCGGGTCGTCGACGTAGACCATCAGGCGGCGGCCGCTGCGCAGCGTGTGGCGCGCCGCGATGCCGTCGAGCAACGCCGCTTCCTGCGGCGGATCGCAGTCGAGCTCGACCGTCTCGCGTGCCAGGTGGGCGCGCACCAGGGCGCGCGGCTCGCCCTCGCCGATGATGCGGCCCTCGGCGACGATGGCGACGCGGTCGCAGAGGCGCTCGGCCTCGTCCATGTAGTGGGTGGTCAGCAGCACGGTGGTGCCGCGCGCACGCAGCTCGCGCACCCGCGCCCACAGCGCCAGGCGCACCGCCGGATCGAGGCCGGTGGTCGGCTCGTCGAGGATCAGCAGCTCGGGCTGGTTGATCAGCGACATGGCGATCGCCAGGCGGCGCTTGAAGCCGCCCGACAGGCGCTGCACCGGCACGTCGGCGTGCGAGCGCAGCTCGAGGAAGTCGATCAGCTCGTCGATCCGCTTGCTCAGCGCCGGCTCGCGCAGCAGGTGGTAGCGGCCGAAGACGCGCAGGTTCTCGACCGGGCTGATCGCCTCGATCTGCACGTTCTCCTGCAGCGTGACGCCGAGGCGGCGGCGCACGGCGCGCGGATCCTGCTGGATGTCGATGTCGAAGACACGGATCGTCCCGGCGGTCGGCCGCGTGACGCCGTACAGCATGCGCAGTGTCGTCGTCTTGCCGGCGCCGTTCGGCCCCAGCAGACCGAAGCACTCCCCCGCCGCGACGTCGAGGTCGATGCCCGCCACCGCGACGCGCGACCCGAAGTGCTTGGTCACGCCGCGGGCGGAAACGAGCATGGCGCTACGCTCTACCGGGCGCGCGCCGGGTTGGGAAGGCGGGGCTGCGGGAACGAAAGCGTGACCGGTGACCGGTGACCAG
>JANRJF010000266.1:0-11778 GCA_033764095.1 Deltaproteobacteria bacterium
GCCGCCGCTCGACCGCCCGCGCGGCCTGCTCAGCCTGTTCACCGACGGCGAGGTGCGCCGCCTGCTCGGCAACGGCGGCGACGCCTACGGTGCCGCGGCGTTCCGCGCCGCCCAGGCGTCGCTCAACGGCATCGATCCGACGGCGCGCTCGCTGTGGGTGGACGCCAAGACGCAGCTCGCCGAGCAGCTGCTGATGAAGGTGGACAAGGCGACCATGGCGGCCTCGTTGGAGGCGCGCTGCCCGTTCCTCGACCAGCGGCTGGTCGAGTACGTCGCGGCGCTGCCCACCGCGCTCAAGCTGTCGCCGCAGGGCGGCAAGCTGGTGCTGCGCCAGGCGCTGCGCGGGCTGGTGCCGGACGCGCTGCTCGACCGGCCGAAGCACGGCTTCGAGGTGCCGATCCGCGACTGGCTGCTCGGCGAGCTGCGGCCGCTGGTCGGCGACCTGCTGCTCGCCGGCGGCGCGCGCGTACACGCCTACCTGGACGCGCGCTTCGTCCGCCAGCGCTGGCAGCGCCTGGTGGCGCGGCGCGACCAGCAGCTCGCCAAGCAGGTGTGGGCGCTGCTCGGCTTCGCGCTCTGGTACGAACGCCGCGGCGGCGCGGCACGGGAGGCGCATGTCGGCGCAGCGTCGGCCTGAACCGCGCGCGGCGCTGCCGCTGGCGGCGCCGCGCGTGCTGTTCACCATCACCAGCAGCGACATCGGCGGCGCCGAGATGATCCTGCGCGAGCTGGCGCTGCGCCTCGACCGCGCCGCCTTCCGGCCGCTGGTCTGCTCGCTGCGCGCGCCGGGTCGCATCGCCGACGAGATCGCCGCCGCCGGCGTGCCGGTGGTCAGCCTCGAGCTCGGCGACGCGGCGCGGGCGCGCGACCTGACCGCTGGCGCGCTGCGCCTGGCGCGGCTGATCGACCAGCACTCCGTCGACGTCGCGCACTCGTTCCTCTATCGCGCCAACCTGCTGACCCGGCTGGCCGGCCGGCTGGCGCGCCGCCGCCCGGCGGTGGTCACCGGGCACCACACGCTGACCCCGTACGCCGGGGCGGCGGCGACGCTCAGCTCGCGCGTCACCCGCGGCCTCTCGGACTGCCTGGTGGCGCCCTCGCAGGCGGTGCGCCAGGCGCTGGTCGACAAGGAGCGCGTCGCGCGCGAGCGCATCGTGGTGATCGAGAACGGCGTCGATGCTGCGCGTTTCGACCGCCGGCCCGGCGCGGCGCTGCGCGCCGAGCTCGGCCTGGCGCCGGAGACGGTGCTGGTCGGCTTCGTCGGCCGGCTGAGCTTCGAGAAGCGCCTGGTCGACCTGCTGGCCAGCGTCGCGGCGCTGCGCGCGCGGCGGCTGCCGATGCATGCGGTGATCATCGGCGACGGCGCCGAGCGCCCCGGGTTGGAAGCGGCGATCCGCGGTCTCGGGCTGCAGGGACACGCGACGCTGCTCGGCGTACGGCGCGACCTGCCGCCGCTCTACGCGGCGATGGATGTCTTCGCGCTGCCGTCGATGGAGGAGGCGGCGCCGACGGTGCTGCTGGAGGCGATGGCCTGCGGCCGTGCCGTGGTGGCGACGCGCGTCGGCGGCGCGGCCGACATGGTCGAGGACGGGGTGTCGGGCCTGCTCGTCGATCCCGAGCGCCCCGCCGAGCTGACCGCCGCGCTGGCGGCGCTGGCCGCCGACGCGGCGCTGCGCGCCCGCCTCGGCGCCGCCGCGCACCGGCGGGTGCGCGCGCACTTCACCGTCGAGCGCATGGTCGATCGCCATGCCGAGCTGTACCGCCGGCTGCGGCCGGCGGCGTCCGAATCCGGATCTTCACAGGTGAGATGATGCGAGCCATCCGACCCCCGCAGTCCCTGCGCATCGCCTTCATCGGCGGGCGCGGCATCGGCAGCGCCTACAGCGGCATCGAGACGTACTACGAAGAGGTCGGCGCGCGGCTGGTGTCGTTCGGGCACCAGGTGTTCGCCTACTGCCGCCGCCACGCGACCCCGGCGGGCATCGACTTCCGCGGCGTGCAGCCGATCTTCCAGCCGTGCGTGCGCAGCAAGCACGGCGAGACGCTGACCCATACGCTGGCGGCGACCGCCGACGTGATGCGGCGGCCGATGGACCTGGTGCAGTACCACGCCCTCGGCCCGTCGCTGTTCTCGGCGCTGCCGCGCCTGCGCGGCGCGCGCACGGTGGCGTCGATCCGCGGCCTCGACTGGCAGCGCGAGAAGTGGGGCCTGGTGGCGCGCGGCGCGCTGCAGGCCTGTGAGCGCCTGTCGCACCGACTGCCGAACGGCATCTCGGTGGTCTCGCGCACGCTGCAGGCGCACTACCGCAGCCGCTACGGCGCGCGCGTCACCTGGATCCCCAACGGCGTGACGCTGGAGGCGTCGCCGCCGCCGCGCGAGATCCGTGCGCTCGGCCTCGCCGGGCGCGACTACTTCCTGTTCATGGGCCGGCTGTCGCCGGAAAAGAACGTCGAGGTGCTGATCGACGCCTGGCGCAGCCTCGCCGGCCGCGCCCGCCTGGTCGTCTGCGGCGGCTCCAGCTACACCGACGCCTACATGGAGGCGCTGCGGCGCGACGCGCCGCCGGGCCTGTTGTTCCCCGGCCGCGTCGACGGCCGCCTGCGCGCCGAGCTCTACGCGCACGCCGCCGCCTTCGTGCTGCCATCGACGATGGAGGGGCTCTCGGTCGCGCTGCTGGAGGCGATGGGGCATGGCGCCACCGTGATCACCACCGACATCCCGGAGAACCGCGAGCTGGTGCAGGGGGTCGGCCGCATGTTCCCGGTCGGCGACACGGTCGAGCTGGCGGCGGCGCTGCGCGACGCGCTCGACCATCCCGAGCAGGCGCGCCGCCTCGGCGACATGGCGCAGCAGCGCGTCCGCACCGGCTACACCTGGGATCAGGTGGCGCGCCGCACCGAGGCGTTCTTCTACGAAGTGCTCGACCGCCGCGCCCCGCAGCCGCTGCCCGCCCGCCCCCCGGTCGAGGGCAAGCTGGCCTCCTTCTACGAGGAGGCGCGATGATCCGCGCGCTTCCCCCCGTTGCGGCGTTTCCCCCCTTTGAGGCGTCCCCCCCCTTTGAAAAAGGGGGGTCAGGGGGGATTTCCAGAGAATTCCTCGCGCACGAGCCGTGCGTCAGCGCGGAAAGTATTCGCGAGCGCGCTGCCTGGCGATGTGAGGACGGTTGGAAAATCCCCCCTGACCCGCCTTTTTCAAAGGGGGGAAACGCGGCGAAGGGGGGACGCGCTTCAACCGGTGGTGGGACGCTTGCGGGCCAGGATCTTCGGTTGCAGGCGTTCGGTGGTCAGCGGGTTGCCCGGCGTGCGGATGACCTGCAGGACGTCGAAGCCGAGGCGATCGAGGCGCCGCGTGATGCCGCCGACGGTCTGGAAGTTCATCGTGCGCGAGCGGCCGACGACGATCTGCCGGCCGGTGGCAGCGAGCAGGGCGCCGTTGAGCAGCGCCAGCGGCGCGCCGCCGTTCTCCAGCTGGCCGCGCAGCAGCTTGCGCAGGAAGAACCAGCCGTCGCTCAGGTGCAGGTAGACGAGCCCGCCGGGCGCGGTGACGCGCGCGATCTCGGTCAGCGCCACCGGCACGCGCACGAAGGCGAGGCCGCCGCGGCACAGCACGCGGTCGAAGCTGCCGGCCGGGAAGGGGAGTTGTTGCGCGTCGCCGCGGATGCCGAGGCAGCGCGGCAGGCCGGCCTGGGCGCACACGGCGTTGAAGATCGCCATGGCGCCGGGATCGATCTCCAGGCCGACGACCAGGCGCGGGTGCGCCGGGGCGAACGCGGCGAGCGTCTGGCCGGCGCCGCAGGCGATGTCGAGCACGCGCGCGTCGGGCGTCAGGCGCAGCAGGTCGACCAGGTCGCGCGCCGCACCGCGCGTGATCTGGGTGCGGTACTCCATCAGGTTGTACGCGATCGAGCGGCCGAAGCGGGTGGCGCCGCCGGCGTCGACCAGGCCCCACGCTGTCAGGCGCGCGCGGCCGGCCGCGTCGTCGCTGGCACGGCCGTCGGCGATGGCGCGCAGCGTCTCCTGCAGCGCCGCGTCGGCGAGCAGGGCGCGGCTGGCGGCGCCGTCGAAGGATGCGCTCATCGATGAACCTGCGGGCGGCACTGGCGCGCGTCACCAGCTCGGGGCGCTACATCGCCGAGATCGACGGGCTGCGCTTCGTCGCCATCGCGGCGGTGGTGATCTTCCACCTCGCCTGGATGGTGCTGCCGCCCGACGTCGACCGCCGCGCCGTGCTGGCGAACGACCCGGTCGGTTGGGTGCTGCTGCAGGGCTTCATCGGCGTGCAGCTGTTCTTCGTCATCAGCGGCTTCGTGCTGGCGCTGCCGTTTGCCGAGGCGCGCCTGCGCGGCGCCGTGCCGGTCGGCCTGCGCGCCTACTACCTGCGCCGCCTGACCCGGCTCGAGCCGCCCTACGTGCTGTCGCTGCTGCTGCTCTTCGCGCTGCGCGTGGCGCAGGATCCGAGCGCCGCCGCCGCGCTGCTGCCGCATCTCGCCGCTTCGCTCGCCTACGTCCATACCGCCGTCTACGACGCCCCGAGCACGGTTAACAGCGTCGCCTGGTCGCTGGAAGTGGAGGTGCAGTTCTACCTGCTCATGCCGTTGTTCGCGGCGCTGTTCAGCGTCCGCGCGCCGCGCTTGCGGCGCGCGCTGCTGGTCGCGCTGATCGTCGCCGCCTGCGCGGCGCAGGCGGCCGCCGGCGAAGTGTCGTATCGGCTGTCGCACTCGCTGCTGTTCCAGATCCAGTACTTTCTCGCCGGCTTCCTGCTCGCCGACTGGTATCTGCTGGCGCCGCGTGCGGCGGCGCGCAGCTGGCGGTGGGACCTGATCACCGCCGCCGCGTTCGTCGCCATCGTGCCGCTGATGCAGGCCGGGGCGCTCGGGCACGTGCTGCTGCCGTTCGCCATGTGCCTCGCCTACGTCGGCGCATTTCGCGGCCGCGCCGCCAACCGGCTGCTGACGCGGCCGTGGCTCACCGCCGTCGGCGGCATGTGTTACACGATCTACCTCTACCACCTGAACATCCTCGGCAACGCGCTGAAGCTGACCAATCCGCTCACCGCTGGCGCGCCGTTGTGGCTGCAGGTGCCGGCCCAGGCCCTGCTCACCCTGCCGGCGTTGCTGCTGCTCTCGACGCTGTTGTTCGTCGCGGTGGAGAAGCCCTGCATGCGGCGCGACTGGCCGACCGCGCTGCTCGCCTGGCTGCGCCGCCGGCGCGGTGCGGCGCTGCGCTTTCCGCTGTCGCACGGCGGCGAGCCGCGCGAGGGCGCGCGCTGATGGCGCCGCTGGAGCTGAGCGCCGAGCTCGACGGCTGCGTGCCGACGCGCGAGTGCGCGCAGAGCGACGCGGCGGCGGAGCTGGCGCGGCTCGCCGCCGACGGGCGTGCGGTGCGCGACGCGATCGACCTCGGGTGCGGCGGCGGCGCGTCGGCCGAGCTGTTCCGCCGCCTGTGGCCGGGGGTGCGCTGGGTGGGGCTCGATCTGCCGGCCTCGCCGGAAGTGGCGCTGCGCACGCGGCGCGAGGTCTACGTCAGCTTCGACGGCGCCCGCCTGCCGCTCGCCAGCGCCAGCTGCGACGTCGTCTACTCGCGCCAGGTGCTGGAGCACGTCCGCCAGCCCTGCGCGCTGCTGCGCGAGGTGCGGCGCGTGCTGCGTCCGGACGGCCTGCTGGTCGGCTCGACCTCGCACGTCGAGCCGTACCACTCGTTCAGCTATTGGAACTACACGCCGCTCGGCTTCCGCCGCGTCGCCGAGGAGGCGGGGCTGCGGGTGCTGGCGCTGCGCCCCGGCATCGACGGGCTGACGCTGATGGCGCGCCGCGCGCTCGGCCGCGCCCGCTGGTGCGATCGCTGGTTCGAGCGCGAGTCGCCGCTCAACCGCGCCATTGGCTGGTATGGCGCGCTGCGCGGCAAGGACGCGCGCTGGGTGAACACGGTGAAGCTGCAGCACTGTGGCCACTTCACTTTCGTCGCCGCGCGCGCCGCGCAGCGCGAGGAGCGGGCGTGAGCGCCAGCGCGCGACCGGCGCTGCGCGACGCGGTGGCCGAGCTGGCCGCCGCGCCGCGTCGGGCGGCGCTGTCGCGGCGCACCGTGCTGCTCGCCGCGCTCGGCGCGGTGCTGGCGCTGGCCGTGGCGCTGCGCCTCACCGGGCTGACGGCGCAGAGCCTCTGGTACGACGAGGGCTCCAGCCTGCTGCGCTCCGGCGGCGCCAGCTGGAGCGCCTGGGCGGCGGATCTCACCGCGACGCACGCCAGCGAGCGCTACCAGCCGCTCTACTTCGCGCTGCTGCGCGCCTGGCGCGGCGTCGCGGGCGACGGCGAGGCGGCGCTGCGCGGTCTCTCGGTCGTCTGCGGCGTCGCGGCGGTCGCGGTGATCGGCGCCGCCGGCGGGTTGGTCGGCGGGGCGCGGCACGGCGTGCTCGCGGCACTGCTGCTCGCCGCCAGCGCCTTCGCCGTCACCTACAGCCAGGAGGTGCGCCCCTATGCGCTGCTGATGCTGCTGGCGGCGCTGCAGCTGTGGGCGGTGCTGCACGGCGTCGCGCGCCCGCAGCGCAGCGGCGCGGCGCGGCGCGTCGCCTGGCTGGTCGGCGGGCTGGGCGCCTACGCCGGGCCGTTCGCCATCCTCGCCTCGGCTGCGCTGGCCGCCGCGCACCTGGCGGTGACGCGGCGCTGGCGCGCCTGGCTCGCCTGGTGGGGGCCGGTGCTGCTGCTGGCGCTGCCGCTGCTGGTCTATCTCGCGCTGTCGCTCGTCGACCCGGCGCCGCCGCGCGCCGAGGTGGTCAACCCGCGCCAGCAGCCGCTCTGGCAGAACGCGCTGTTCGTCGCCTACGGGCTGATCGGCGGCGCCAGCTTCGGTCCGCCGCCGGAGAGCCTGCGCGGCGGCGCCGCCGCGCTGTACGGCTGGCTGCCGGCGCTCGCCGCGCTGGCGGCGGCCGCCGCGATTTGTGCGGGGCTCGCCTGGCGCGCCCGCCGGGCGGTCGACGACGCGCACCGCCGGCTCGTCCGCCTGCTGGCGCTGACCCTCGCCGTCGGCGTCGTCGCGCAGCTCGCCTTCGCCGCGCTGAGCGGCTTCAACTGGCAGCCGCGGCACGCCTGCGCGCTGCTGCTGCCGCTGGTGTTGCTGGCGCCGCTGGCGGTGACCGCCGCCCGCGGCGCCGCGGCCCGCGCCGGGGCGCTCGCGCTGGCGGCGCTGCTGGTCGCCAACGGCCTGTCGTTGGCGCACTACTTCGGCGATCCCGCCTACCAACGCGACGACTACCGCGCCGCCGCGGCCTACCTGCGCGGCGCCGCCGGGCCCGACACCGCCGTCGTCGTGCTGTGGGGGCGGCCCGAGCTGCTCGCCTACTACGGCGCAGCGGGCGCGATCGACGGCACGCTGTTCGGCCGCGGCTATCTGGCGCAGCGCCTCGACGCGGCAGTGGGCGCGCATCGCGACGTGTTGCTGGTGCTCAACCGCGCCTACTACTTCGACGACGACCCGGCCGCCGCCCTGCGACAGACGCTGGCCGCGCAGTTCGCGCCCGCCGGCAGCGCGTCGCTGCCGGCCTTCGAGTTCCATCGCTTCCGCCGCATCGGCGGCGCGGCGGGAGAGGGGCACTGATGCCGGCGGTCACCGCAGCCCGCCGCCGTGCCGCGCTGCGGCGCGCGCTCGCCGCCGCTGCGTTCGCCGCGGCGTGCGGCCTGCTCGCGTCGCGCGCCTGGACGCTGGTCAACGTGCCGGGGGCGCCCGACGACCACCACTGGGTGCTGCAGGACTTCCGCGACGCCATCTACTATCCGGTGGTGGCGCTGGTGCACGGCGACAACCCGTACGACGTCGTGCGCTACCGCGCCGCCTATCCGGTCGCGCAGGAGTTTCCGGTCTACTCGCCGCTGACCCTGCTGCTGCACCTGCCGTTCGGGATGCTGCCGTACCAGGCGGCCGAAGCGCTGTACTTCGCGCTGACCATCGGCCTGACGATCGGCCTGGCGATCGTCAGCCTGCGGCTCGCCGGCCGCGCCGCGCGGCCCGACGCCGTCCTGTGGCTGGCGGCGCTGCTGCTGCTCAGTCGGCCGGGGCACTCCAACCTGCTGCTCGGGCAGAGCACGCTGCTGGCGGTGTTCGCGACGCTTGCCGCCTGGCACTGGCGCCGCGCGCGGCCGGGGTGGGCGATGCTGGGCATGGCGGTCGCGACGTACAAGCCGACCTTCGGCCTGCCGCTGGCGGTGCTGCTGTGCGCCGCCGGTGCGCCGCGCGTCGCGCTGGTCGGCGGCGGCATCGGCGCCGCGCTCGGCGGGCTGATGGCGATCGGGCCGATCGCCGCCGCCGGCGGCGTGCTGCCGTTCCTCGACGCGTTGGTGAACAACACCAGCGCGACGCAGGCGAGCCGCCAGGTGGCGCCGCTCAGCAGCTGGCTGCGCATCGACGCCTGGGCGCTGTTGGCGCGCGCCACCGGCGGCGCCGCCGGCGGACTGGCGGAGCTGGCATGCAGCGGGCTGCTGCTCGGCGCCGCGGCGCTGGCGCTGCATCGCCAGCGCGATGCCGACGACGCGGCGTCGCGCGTGCTCGGCGGCGGACTGCTGGCGTTCAGCGTGCTGCTGGCGGTGTATCACCAGACCTACGATCTGCTGCTGCTGGCGCCGACCGCCACCGCGCTGGGGCTCGGCGTGCCGCGCGCGCTGTGGGCGGCGCGGCCGCTGGCGCGCCGGCTCGGCGCCGCCTGTGCGGTGCTGCCCTTCGCCAACTACGCCGCGACCCACACCGCGCTCGACCGGTTCGGCGTCGGCGGCGCGTGGTGGCAGCTGGTGGTGTCGCTGAACGGCCTGGCGCTGCTGGTCGGGTGGACGCTGTTCGTCGCGCTGGTCTGGGCGCCGCTGCCGTTGCGGCGCGCCGCGGCGCTGCCGCCGCGCGCGGCGCGACTGCGAGGGGCGCGATGACCCCGACGCTGCGCCGCGTCGCGCTCGCCGCGGTGCTGCTGCTCGGCGTGGCGCTGCGCCTGCAGTACGTCGACCGGCCCTTCGACCATCGCCTGCTCAACCCGTGGCGGCAGTCGGACTACCTGGCGCTGACCCGCAACTTCGCGCGCGAGGACGCCAACCTCTTCTATCCCCGCATCGACTGGCGCGGCGACACGCCGGGCTACGCCGAGATGGAGCTGCCGCTGGTGCCGTGGCTCGGCGCCTGGCTGTGGCGCCTGCACGGCCCGGCGGTGGTCGGTCAGCGCGCGCTCGCCGCGGCGCTGGAGATCGGCGCGCTGCTGCTCTTTGCCGCGCTGGCGCGCCGCGTCCTGCCAGAGGCCGGTGCGCTGGCGGCGACGCTGCTGTTCGCGCTCAATCCGTTGCTGATCGTGCTGGCGACCTCGCTGCAGCCCGAACCGCTGCTCAACCTGGCGTGTGTCGCGGCCGTGCTGCTGCTGTGGCGTTGGTTGGCGGCGCCGCGTCCCGCGACGCTGCTGGCAGCGGCGGCGCTGGCCGGGCTGGCGATGCTCGCCAAGCTGCCGGCCGCCTATCTCGGCCTGCTGTTCGCGTATGCCGTGCTGCGCCGCCTCGGCCTGGCGGCGCTGCGCCGGCCCGAGGTGTGGGGCGCGGCACTGATCGCCGCGCTGCCGCCGCTGGCCTGGTACAGCTGGGCGCACCGCTTCTGGCTGGTGTACGGCAACTCGCTCGGGCTCAGCAACGAGAGCCACCTGATCGGCGCCGACGTGCTGTGGCCGCCGACCTTTCTGCTCGGCATCGGCATGTGGGAGACGCTCGGCGTCTTCACTCCCGCCGGCCTGCTGCTCGCCGTCGCGGCGCTGCGCCTGCCGTGGGCGCGCATCGAGCTGCCGGTGGTGTGGTACGCGGCGGTGGCGGTCTTCTACGTGCTCGCCGGCCGCACCACCGGCGACCAGTGGTCGTACTACTACCACTCGCTCTCGGTGGCGCCCGCCGCGCTGCTGATGGGGGCTGGGTATGCGTCGTTCCGCCCCTTCCCCCCTTTGAAAAAGGGGGGCCAGGGGGGATTTCCAGACCCCGGCAGCGTTTCGAAATCCCCCCCGACCCCCCTTTTTCAAAGGGGGGAGGGGCGCCCTTTTCAAAAGGGGGAGCAACGCACGGAATATCGCTGGGCGGGAACGGCCCTGCTCGCGGCGACCGCCGGGCTGATGCTGGCCGCCGGCTGGTATCTCGGGCAGCGGCGCGACCACGGCGACGCGGTCGAGCGCCAGCTCTACGAGTGCAGCCGCGCGCTGGCGCCGCTGGTGCCGGCGGACGCGCGCATCGTCGTGCGCGGCGGCACCAAGGTCGACGAGCACGGCCATCCGGTCGCCTACAACGCCTCGATGGTGTTCGCCTGGATGGATCGCAAGGGTTTCAACTACGCGGCGGAGGACTTCGGCGACGCGACGCTCGCGGCGATCGCGGCGCGCGGCGGGCGCTACTGGCTGGCGACGCCGGAGGATTTCGCGGCGCCGGGCATGGCCGCGGCGGCGGCGCGCTACCGCAAGCTGCGCGACTGCGGCGAGCGCATGGCGCTGTTCGACCTGCAGGCGGCGCCCGCCGCGGGAGGGGCGGGATGATGCGCGCCCGCCTGCCGCACGCGCCGAGCGAGCTCGCCGCGGTGCTGCCGCACGGGCGGCAGCCGACGTCGTGGCTGACGCGGGCGCAGCGCGCGCCGCGCCTGCTGCGCCGCGCGGCGCGCCACTCGTGGCGCACGCACCGGCCGCTCTTTCTCGTCGTGTATGGCGGTGCGCTCGCGGTCTGCGGCGCCGCCGCGCTGCTGCCGCTGCTCGCCGGGCGCAGTCCGCTCTACGCCTACGTCGAGTGGATGACCGCCAGCGGTCCCGGCGAAGGCGCCATGACCGCGGCAAGCGGCGCGCTGCTGCTGCTCGCCGGGGTCGCCTTTGCCCGGGCTGGTTGGCGCAGTGGCGAGCGGGCGTGGCTCGCCGCCGGCGCCGGCTGTGTCTGGCTGGCGCTCGACGAGCTGCTGATGCTGCATGAGCGCGCCAATTCACACCTCGCCGCGGCCGGCGTGCCGCGGCCGTTCGGCGTCGTCGATCAGGACCTGTACGTCTTCGCCGCCTACGGCGTCGGCGCCGCGCTGCTCGCCTGGCGGCTGCTGCCGCGGCTGCTGGCGCGCCGCGCGTTGTGCGCGCCGCTGTGTATCGCCCTGGTCTGCTTCGCGCTGTCGGAAGCGGCCGACGCGGTGCCGTGGGCGTCGCTCGACCGCCCCGCGCGCGGGCTGCTCGGTCCGTTCGAGGAGATCGCCAAGACGCTCGGCGTCGTGTCGCTGCTGCTCTACGCCGGCCTGCTCGCCCACCGCGTCGAGCGCGAGCGCCGCGGAGGCGCCGCGTGAGCGCGGTCGACCGGTCGGTGGTGCGCGCCGCGCTCGCCGCCGCGCCGCTGGTGACGCTGGGCGACTGCGCCCGCCTGGCGTGGCGCGGCGCCTGGGCGTCGCCCGCCGATCTGAGCCTCGTCGAGCTGGTCGTCGGCCAGCCCGGCGCGCCGCATCTGCTGGCGCCGTTGGCGGCGTGGCCGCCCGTCGCCAGCCTGCTGCACCAGCGCTGCGACCTGCACAGCCTGGCCGGCGGGCTTGCCTTCTACGCCATCGCACTGGCGATCGTGGCGCTGCTCTATGGCGTCGCGCTGCTCGGGCTGCTGCCGCTGGCGCGCTGGACGGCGCGCGTCGCGGCGCTGCGCGCCGAGCGTCTCGGCGTCGCCGCCCTGGTCCTGTTCCTCGCGCCGCTGCTGCTGCCGGCGCTGCCGGCGGCGCGGCACGGCGACGGCGCGACGCGCGCGGCGCTGGCAAGCGGCCTCGCCATCGTCGCCGGCG
>JANRJF010000267.1:0-1712 GCA_033764095.1 Deltaproteobacteria bacterium
CTCACCTTCCCCCGCTGACGCGGGGGAAGGGACCGAACCGACACGCTTTGTCGCACATGGCCGGCATGGATCCGATTCCTTCCCCCGCACCGCGGGGGAAGGCCAGGATGGGGGTCCGAAGTAGTTTGGTGGGCAAAGCCCTCGGTCCAGTTCCCTGCTGACAGCGCGGCGGTTGTGCCGTGGTGTCGTTGTAGTGCACCAGGTGATCGGTCTATCCGACCACCGCGATCGCCTCGATTTCGACCAGCAGCTGCGGCAGCGCCAGGCCGGAGATCACCAGGTAGGTGCTGGCCGGCGGCTCGCCCCCGGTGAAGTACTTGTTGCGCGCCGCGACGATCGCCGGGCGGTAGGCGGCGTCGGTGACGTAGATGGTCAGCTTGACGATGTCCGCCAGCGTGCCGCCGGCGGCTTCGACGATGCTGCGCAGGTTGGCGAACACCTGCTCGGTCTGCGCCGCCGCGTCGCCCTCGCCGACCAGCTTGCCAGAGCCGTCGATGGCGACCTGTCCCGATATGTAGAGCGGCGTGCCGCTCTTCTTCACCGCATACGAGTAGCCGGCCGGTGCCGGCATGGTGGACGGGTTGATGATCTGCTTGCCCATGCGCGTTTTCCTCCGGGGGCGCAGAGACATCACACTCGCGCCGCACGCGCCAGCACGCGGCCACTCGCTCGCCGCGTGGTGTCGCGCCGCGCGAATCAGATGTCCCAGCAGATGAGCCGGTAGCCGAGGTCGATGCTGTCGCGATCGAGCAGGTCGGCGTAGCGGGCGCGCCAGGCGCCGTCGGCGAGATCGGTCCGCAGTCGCTCGAGTGCCGCGGCGACGCTGGTGGACGGCAGCGCGGCGAACAGCGAGATGCCGCGCCGCACGTCGGGGTCGAGGTAGGCATCCGGGCGCCGCCAGTAGGCGCCGCAGAAGCCGTCGCTGCAGTCGGCCGGGATCGGCAGCGTCTCGATGGTCGCGCGCGGCAGGTGCGCGGCGCACTCCGCCAGGGCGGGGACCTGGCTGCGATCCACCACCAGTCCTTCGGGCAGGTAGTCGCGCGCCAGCCACAACGCGCCGACCAGGTCGGGATCCCAGCTGAGGACGACGACGCGCCGCCGGCTGACGCGCGCCATCTCGTCCAGCCCGGCGCGCCAGTCGCTCCAGTGGTGCAGCGTCAGCACCGCCAGCGCGGCATCGACGCAGCGGTCGGCGAGCGGCAGCGCTTCGGCGCGGCCGCGCACCGCCGGCGCCGCTGTGGCGGCGCGCTGCGCAAGCATGGCGCTCGAGGGATCGATGGCGAGCCGCGTGCGCCCGCGCGGCTCGTACGAGCCGGTGCCGGCGCCGACGTTGACCAGCGATTCGCAGTCGGCCAGCGCCGCCGAGACGCGCGCCGCGATGCGCGGATCCGGCCGGCGCACCGCCGCGTAGCCGATGCCGATGCGGTCGTAGAGCTGGGACACGCCACGTCGCTAGACGTCTCGGGGCGGGTGACGCAACCAGTCGCGTCGCGACGATCGTTCTCTGACACCCGTGGCGACCGCGGACGAGGCTGTTAGGCTGTTAGGCTGTTAGTGCCGCCGCCGGCCGGGCCGGAACACTCGGGCGAGAAACGCGCGTCCTCGCCGCTGAGAAGATCACCACCAAGACACCAAGGCACCAAGGTCTGAGGTCCGCTTGGTGTCTTGGTGCCTTGGTGGTTGGCCTTGCTCCTGTGCGTGAAGTTTCAGGT
>JANRJF010000268.1:0-6618 GCA_033764095.1 Deltaproteobacteria bacterium
ACCTGAAACTTCACGCACAGGAGCAAGGCCAACCACCAAGGCACCAAGACACCAAGCGGACCTCAGACCTTGGTGCCTTGGTGTCTTGGTGGTGATCTTCTCAGCGGCGAGGACGCGCGTTTCTCGCCCGAGTGTTCCGGCAACGGCCGGTGGCGGCACTAACAACGTAACAACCCAACAAACCAACAACCTTGTTTCGGGCCCCGCCCTGTGCGAGCCGTCGCGCGTGGGCGAGCTCGACGATTGTCTGGCGGTGGCGTTGGCGGCGGTCGGCGGCGCGGCGGCGCACCTGCGCCAGGTGGCGGGCGGCCCGCAGGCGGTCGAGCACAAGGGCGAGATCGATCTCGTGACCGCCACCGACCGCGAGCTCGAGGCGATGGTCGGCGCGCAGCTGCGACAGGCCTTTCCGCGCCACCGGCTGATCGGCGAGGAGTCGTCGGCCGGCGGCCCGCCGCCGCGTCCGGCGGCGGACGAGTGGGCCTGGTACCTCGACCCGCTCGACGGCACCACCAATTTCGCGCACGGCCATCCCCACTTCGCCGTGTCGCTCGGCCTGGCACGCGGCGGGGAGCTGCAGCTCGGGGTGGTCGCCGACCCGCTGCGCGACGAGACCTTCGCCGCCGTGCGCGGGCGCGGCGCGACGCGCAACGGCGTGCCGATCGCGGTCTCGGCGGCGGCGGCGCTCGGCGCCGCGCTGCTCGGCACCGGCACGCCCTACGATCGGCGCGAGCAGGCCGACCTCTATCTCGGCGCGATCAAGGCCTTCATGCTGCGCGCCCAGGGCATCCGCCGCGGCGGTTCGGCGGCGCTCGACCTGTGCTGGGTCGCCTGCGGCCGGCTCGACGGCTACTGGGAGTGGCGCCTCGGTCCGTGGGACGTCGCCGCCGGCGCGCTCATCGTCCGCGAGGCCGGCGGGGCGGTCAGCGACTTCCGCGGTGGCGCGCACGACCTGCACGGCGAGCAGACGCTGGCGTCGAACGGCCGCATCCACGCCGAGATGCTGGCGCTGCTGGCGCCGTGGTCCTAAGCGCGCAGCGCGTAGACCAGCAGGAACTGGCCGAGGTGGTAGGTCACGATGATCGCCAGCCGCGCGCCGGCGAACGGGGCGACGAAGCGGTTGAGCGCGATCATCGCGTCCGAGGCCATGAACAGCAGCGCGCCGGCGGCGGCGACGCGCGAGCCCGAGGCGATCGCCGAGCCGACCATCAACGCGATCACCGTCATGTACAGGCCGATGGCGATGCGCGTCGGCAGATCCGGTGCGGCGCGCAGCAGGCGTAGCGACAACGGCGCGGTGACCAGCATGACGATGACGAACCAGATGCCGCGCGCCAGCATGGTGGCGTCGAAGGCGACGACGAAGAAGACGTGGCCGACCAGGAAAGCGGACAGCCCGGCGAGGAACAGCTCGGCGGGCAGCATCAGGTAGACGTCGCCGAGCAGCGAGAAGGTCAGCGCCGCGAGCAGCGCCCAGGTGGCGTGGGGTCCCTGCGCGCCCCACAGCAGGAGCAGCGCCAGCGTGGCGGGCTTGGCGATCCACTCGAGCGGCTTCGACGCGCGCGCCACGGCGATCCAGTCGACGACGGCAGCGATGGCGGCGGCGATGAGCAGCAGGTCGGCGTGCGGCATGGCAGCGGCGGAGACTGACGACAAGCCGGCGGGGAATCAAGCCGGTGGTCAGCGCGCCTGCGGGAAGCGGCGCAGCGCCACGGGCAGCAGCGGCGTGGCGGCGCGCAGCGCGAGCGCGGCGGTGTCGAGGGTGCGCTCGCGCAGCGGGCCCCAGTCGTAGCCGTAGCGGGCGCGCAGGCGCGGCGGCAGCAGGCCGATGGTGAACAGGCGGGTGGCGCCGGCCAGTTGGCGCAGGCCGAACGGCAGCGGCGGGCTGAGCAGCGCCGCGGCGATGGCGCGCGCTTCTGGTCCGACGGTCAGCGTCGGGCCGCGCAGCATGTCGCGCCAGTAGAGCCGGAAGTCGTCGAGCGTCGACGGGATGAGCGCCGCCGGGATGCCGAACAGGCGGGCGGTGCGGCGCGACTCGTCGTAGAAGCGCGCCTGCTCCTCCGCGGTCAGCGGCGCGACGAAGCGCTGGTAGGCGAGCAGGGCGCTGTCGACCAAGGTGGCGTGCACCCAGAGCTGCAACTCCGGCGCGTTGGCGTCGTAGCGCGTGCCGCGCCGGAACGGTCCGCGTGCCGCCGCCAGGCGGCCGTGCACGGGCGCGTGCCGGCGCTCGATGTTGCGCACCGCGGCGAGCGCCTCGGCGGCGCTGCCGAAGACGATGGTCAGGGTGAGGTCGAGCGTGCGCCACAGCCGCTGCAGCGGCGCGCGCTCGAAGTGGCTGTGTGCCGCGACCCCGGCGGCGACCAGCGGGTGGGCGATCTGCATGAGCAGCGCGCGGCCGCCGCCGAGCAGCAGCACCGCCTCGCGGTTGACGCGCCGGGTGACGCTGTCGGCAGCGAACAGCGGCGCGGCGGGGTCGACCCGGCGCCGGCCGCTGGCGTAGCGCAGGCGGGCGCGGTCCGCCGCCGCGCTCTGCGCCGGTCGCGTCCGGCGACGATCGCCCGGCTGCCGCATCGGCACGGCGTCGGAGAAATCCGCCGCAATGTCAATCGCGCGGCGCAATCCGGCCCGGCGGGCTGGACAAAGCGCGCCCGGCCGGAGATGGTTCGGAAAGCGGCAATCTTCAACCGCAACTCGGGCACCAAAAAGGGGAGGAACTCATGGCAACCTGTATTCGGGGGCTGCGAGCGGGGGCGCTCGCATTCGTCGCCGGCTGTGCGCTGTGGCTCAGCGCCGGCGCGGCGCAGGCGCAGTGCGTCGGTGACTGCAACGGCGACGGGATGGTCGCCATCAACGAGCTGATCATCGGGGTGAACATCGCGCTGGGCGCGCAGCCGGTCTCGGCCTGCCCGTCGTTCGACGCGAACGGCGATGGCATGGTCACCATCAACGAGCTGATCATCGCGGTGAACAACGCGCTCGGCAGCTGCCCGGCGCCGGTCGACACGGCGACCGCGACCGAGACGGTGGCGGCCGACACGCCGACGCCGACCGAGCCGATCGTCGTCAACACGCCGACCGCGACCAACACCACCGCCGACACGCCGACGCCGACCGATACGGTCGCCGCCGATACGCCGTCGCCGACGCCGACCGAAACCGTCGCGCCGCCGCTCGGCAAGAACACCTGCACGCTCAATGGCGCCGCCAGCTCGCTGGTGCTGTCGACGCAGGCCTTCACGCTGCCGCAGTTCGCCGCCAACGGGTCGATCGAGATCGACTGCGGGGCGCCGGACGCCAACGGCGAGGCGCCGTGCAGCTGCGTGGTCAAGAGCTTCAACCCGGTCATCATCCCGGGCATCGGCGACGTCTGCGTGAATCCGTTCCCCGGTTGCCCGGCGGGCCGGATCGACTGCGACGGCGGCGGCTCCCCCGACGTGGCGCTGGCGGCCGACCACAACATCGGTGCGTGCACCAGCAACGCCGAGTGCCTGGCGGCCTGCGACGCGATGTGCGCCGGCCTCGGTGAGACCTACCAGCGCCTGATCGGCGGCTGCGAGGGCTACTGCCAGGGCGGCACGAACAACGACGCCGAGTGCACCATGGACTCGCAGTGCCCCGGCGGCCAGTGCGTCGGCGCCGAGCCGCCGGCGCACATCGGCGTCTGCAACTGCTCCTGCGGCGGCGACCAGCTCGGCACCGGCTCGCCGGCCGGCGCGCTGTCCTGCAACGTCGGCACGCAGATCGACGTCGAGCTGCCGACCGACGGCGACTGCGACGACCCGAACACGATCATTCTGCCCGGGGTCTGCGGCGGCGTCTCCACCAGCACCGCCACCGGCCAGATCCTCGATGTCAACAACTCCGCCGGTACCAACCTGCCGACGGCCGGCCCGAAGGTGATGACCGGCGCGGCCGGCACCTGCGCGGCCTTCGCCGGCGGCAGCCTGACCGGCGTGAAGCTGGTCGGTGAGCTGGCGTTCTTCGACTCGACGCTGGGCGACATCCTGAGCCAGAACACCTTCGTCTGCCAGTAAGGCCGGCGGTGAGCGACGAGCGAGCAGCGATGAGGGATCTCCTCATCGCCCTCAGCTCGTCGCTCATCGCTCGGTGAACCGTTGACGGCGCGCGCGTCGATGCGCCATGAGCGATCGGCGATGGGACGCGGTCAGCGCTGGAATCCGGCCAACCTGCGTATGTTGCGGCAGGCGTTCGGCATGTCGCCGGAGGCCTTCGCGGAGCGCGTCGGCAGCGTCTCGGCCAGCACCGTGCGGCGCTGGGAGAGCGGCCGGCACGTGCCGCTGATCCATCACCTGGAGGCGATCGCCGACGCCTTCGACATCGACCTGGCAGTGTTCTTCGAACCCGCCAACCCCGGCCGCACGCGGCGCCGCCGGGCGCGCGGCGAGCCCCGCCCGCTGCCCGGCCAGATGGAGTTGCTGCCCTCCGGCCGGCGCGCGTCGTAGTTCCCCTCGACGCGGCTCTGGTGCTTTCGCGGCGGAGCGCTACAACCCAGGGCACGGAGGGAGATGGGCTCCCTCCGCCAGGCGTATGGAGGATCCGATGCGACGGACGATGCTCCCCACCGCGACGCTGGTGCTCGGTCTCCTGGTGGCCGGCGCGTTCTGGGCGACGCACAGCCAGGCCAAGACCAAGGGCGGCTGCACCGACGCGCAGGTCTGCTGCCGCTACCTCAAGGACGGCAGCACCGCGCTCGACTGCATGGACGCCAAGGCGTGCAAGGATGCCGACGGCAAGGAGGTCCCGAACAAGGCGATGTGCGCCGAGTAGCCGGCACGAGGCACAACGCCGTTAGAGGGGGCTCTCCCGGCTTCCCCGCGGATCAGAGTCGCAGGTCCCAGTGCGCACGGGACCGCTTGTCGAGTGCGGCGTCGCTGGCATTCTCCTCGCATCAACGATGCGAGGAGTCGTTGCCATGGTCGGAGCGATCGTCACCATCGGGCTGCCGCTCTGTGGGGCATTGCTGGGGTGGGGCTGCTATGCGCGCGGACTGCGGGCGCCGACGCCGGGCGGCCGGGTCGAAAGCGCTGGCGACAGCGTCGTCTCCCGGCGCCACGGCGACGTCACGGTGCACGCGGTGCGTACCGGATGGGTGAGTATCAAGCAGGCGCACCGCAGCCTGCGCACTGTCGCGCCACTGCGCCTGCCGGCCATCGTCCTCGACGGCGACTGGACGGAGTGGCTCCCCGTGACGGTGTTCGTCATCGATCACCCGGAGGGCGTCTTCCTGGTGGACGCGGGGATGTCCGAGCGGACGCTGAGCCTGGACGACGCCGACGCCGGCAACCGCTGGTTCTACTCGCGTTTCCTCCGCTTCACCTACGAGCCGTGGATGCGCATCGACCGCCAACTGGCGGCGCTCGCGATCGACCCCGCCCGCGTCTCGGGCGTGGTGCTGACGCACCTGCACGCGGACCATGCCGACGGGCTCGCCAGCTTGCCGCAGACGGCGGCCGTATACGTCGGCGCACGCGACTATCCCGGGCATCTCGGCGCGATCACCGCACGCTGGCCGCGCGAGCGCGTGCCGCTCCGCGTCCCCTCGACCGGTGCGCCGCGTGGCGCCTTCGGTCACGCGCAGGCGCTCACCGCGGACGGGCGGCTGCAGATCGTGGCGCTGCCGGGCCACTCGCCGGGGCATCTCGGCGTGCTCCTCGAAGCAGGCGACGACCGGCTCCTGTTCGCCGGCGACGCGGTGTTCTCGCTCGACCAGGTGCAGTGCGACGAGGTGGCCGGCATCGTCGTCGACGTGGGCGAGTCGCGTCGCACGGTCGCGCGCATCCGCGACGCGCTCGCCGCCAGCGACACCTATCTGCTCCCCGCCCACGAGGGCGCCGCCCTGGATCGATGGGCCGCCGGCCGGCCAAGCCGCCTGTGAGTGCCGCCGCCGTCCCCGCTATCCCAGCCGGGCTGACATGTGCCGGGCGGCATGCGCGCGACCAGCCGCGCTGCGCGCATGGAGGGATTCAGTCGGTTGACGACGCAACGCTGGTCGCGGTCGTCGCGCAGGCTGCTGACCTGAAAGAAAAGGTGGGCAGGGGCGGAGTCGAACCGCCGACACAGGGATTTTCAGTCCCTTGCTCTACCAACTGAGCTACCTGCCCATCGCGGGGTGACCCGCGTTGTTAGCCGGCGGAGCCCGTGAGGGTCAAGGTGGGCGGACGCACCACCGTGGAGATCCTCGCCGTGTCTCCGCGCTTCCGCGGTGAGACGCGTCCGCCGTTGTCAGTCGCGCAGCGTCGTGACGCGCTGCTCGACGAAGTCGATCACCGGGCGCTCCAGGGTCACGCCGTCGAGGGCGTTGATTTCCTGGATGCCGGTCGGGCTGGTGACGTTGACCTCGGTGAGCCAGTCGCCGATGACGTCGAGGCCGACGAACCACAGGCCGTCCTGGCGCAGGCGCGGGGCCAGGGTCGCGCAGATCTCGCGGTCGCGCGCGCTCAACGGCGCGCGCACCACCGCGCCGCCGACGTGGATGTTGCCGCGCGTCTCGTCCTCGCGCGGCACGCGCAGCACGGCGCCGAGCGGCTCGCCGTCGAGCACGATGATGCGCTTGTCGCCCTGGCGGATCTCCGGCAGGTAGCGCTGCGCCATGATCGGCCG
>JANRJF010000269.1:0-3285 GCA_033764095.1 Deltaproteobacteria bacterium
TGGACGTCTTCGACGGCGAGAAGGTGCTCGGCCAACAGGCGATCCGCGCCAGCGAGGAGCACGGCGCCCAGCGCCTGGCGATCCCGTTCGAGGTCGCGGCGGAGGACGGCGCCGACGCGCACAACTACAAGCGCTACGAGCTGCGCCTGTGGTGCGCCGGCCTGGCAGACGTGACGGTCGACCAGGTCGCGTTCGACCAGTAGCGGGGCTTTGCCAGGAATTCAGTTCGGGCAAAGCCGGCTCACGGCTCGACGCCCTCCGCCTCCGGCGGCAGCGTGAACCAGAACGTGGCGCCGCGCTCGACCGCCCCCTCGGCCCAGACGCGGCCGCCGTGGCGGTGGATGATGCGCTGCACGGTCGCCAGGCCGATGCCGGTGCCCTCGAACTCGCCCGGCGCGTGCAGGCGCTGGAAGGCGCCGAACAGCTTGGCGGCGTAGGCCATGTCGAAGCCGGCGCCGTCGTCGCGCACGAAGAAGGCGGGCGCGCCGTCGACCACCGTCTGGCCGACCTCGACGCGCGCCGTGGCGTGGTGGGCGGTGTACTTCCAGGCGTTGCCGAGCAGGTTGTACAGCGCCGCGCGCAGCAGCACCGGGTCGGCGTCGACGATCATGCCGGGCGCGATGACCACCTCGATACGGCGCATCGGATGCAGCTGCCCCAGCTCCGCCGCCACGCCGGTGGCCAGCGCGGTGAGGTCGACGCGGCGACGCGCCAGCGCGGCGCGCGACACCCGCCCGAGCTCGAGCAGGCCGTCGATCAGCTCCGCCATGCGCCGCGTCGCGGCGAGGATGCGCTGCAGATGGCGGCGGCCGGTCGCGTCGAGCTGCGCGCCGCAGTCCTCCAGCAGGGCGCGGCTGAAGCCGTCGAGGCTGCGCAGCGGCGCGCGCAGGTCGTGCGACACGCTGTAGCTGAACGCCTCGAGCTCGCGGTTGGCGGTGGCGAGGTCGCGCGTGCGCTCCTGCACGCGGTGCTCGAGCTCGGCGGCGTAGTGCTGCACCTGCTCGTGCAGGCGCGCCTGGCGCAGCGCGACGCCGAGGTGGTGCGCCACCTCGCGCGCGATCTCGAGCTGCTCGGCGCCGAACGCGTCGGCCTGCACCGAGGCGATGCTGACCGCGCCGACCAGCTCGTTCTCGGTCACCAGCGGCACCGCCGCCAGCGAGCGCAGTCCCTCCGCCGCCAGCGTCGCCTGCGCCGGCGGCAGGCCGTCGCGCGGCGTCAGGTCGACCAGCAGCGGGTCGCCGCAGCGCAGCGGAGCGAGATCGCCGAAGAACGACTCCGGGAAGGTCTGTCCGACCAGGATCGGCGGCGCGCCGAGCCCGTCGGCGGCGAGCAGCCGCGTCATGCCCGGCCCGGCGGGCACGATCACCGTCGCGCGCTCGGCGCCGACCATCACCCGCAGGCGCGACACCGCCGCCGCGGCGATCGCCTGTGGCGATTCGACCGCCAGGATGGCCTGGTCGGTCTCGCGCAGCCAGCGCAGCCGCTCGGCGTACTGCTGCAACGCCGCCGCCGTGCGCTTGGTGTCGCCGATGTCGCGCGCGATCGACGAGATGCCGAGCGAGCGGCCGTCCGCGTCGAAGATCGGCGAGACGGTGAGCGAGACGTCGAGCCGGCGCCCGCCGCGGCCGAGGCGCACCGTCTCCAGGTGGCGCACCGACTCGCCGCGGCGCAGGCGCTCGCCCATCGCGTCCTCCTCGCCGCGCCGGTCGGGCGGGGTGAGATCGGCCAGCCCGCGCCCGATGCGCTCGGCGGCGCGATAGCCGTAGAGGCGCTCGGCGGCGGAGTTCCAGCTCACCACCGTGCCGTCGAGCGTCTGCCCGATGATCGCGTCGTCGCTCGACTCGACGATCGCGGCGAGGAAGCGCCCCTGGCGCTCGGCGCGCTGCCGCTCGGCCGCCACCGCGACGGTGTTGGCGACCACCTCCAGGAAGCGCAGGTCGTCGGCGTGAAACTCCATGGCGCGGCGGGCGTACACCGCCAGGACGCCGAACGGCCGCGCCTCGCCGCGGATCGGCACCGCCGCGCCGCTCACCACCGCATGGTTGCGCAGCACCGGCGAGACGGCGAAGCGGGTCTCGCTGGCGAGGTCCTCGATCACCACCGGCCCGCCGCGATCGAGCGTGTGGCCGGCGTGCGACTGGCGCGCGCCCGCGTCGACGGCGGTGCTGCCGACCAGGCCGGCGCGCCAGCCGAAGCCGGCGCGCGAGCGCAGCGTCTCGCCGTCGGGCAGCCACTCGACGCTGACGCTCAGCTCGACCCCGAGGATGCGCGCGACCAGCTCGACGGCGTCGTCGGCCACCGGCGTCAGGCCGCGCGCGGCGAGCGCGCGGTTGCCAAAGGCGACCACCGCCTCGCGCCGCGCCACGTGCCGGCGCAGCTCGTCCTCGACCGACTGGCGCGCCACCGCGGCGCGCAGGGCGGCGGGCAGTCGGCGCAGGTCGCGCGGCAGCAGCGCGATGACGTCGTGGGCGCCCTGCGCCCGCGCCGCCGCCGCCCGCGTCTCGCCGGCCCTGCCGCACACCGCGACACAGGGCAGCTCCGGCCACTGGAGGCGCAGCGCCTGTAGCGCCGCGAGCTCGCTGCCGTGCGCGCCGAGATCGACCACCGCGACGTCGGGACGGCAGGCCGGCAGCGGCGCCGGGGCGGCCGGCTGCGCCGCCAACTCGAACCCCGCTGCGCTGGTCAGGACGCGGCGCAGGGCCGCCTCGCCCGCCGGGCTGGCCCCGACCAGCAGAACGCGCAGGGCACGCGGTGCGGGCGCGGCGAGCTCGGAATTCGCGTGCACGACCCATTCTGCCTCAGCCGCGGCCGGGCTTCACCCCCTTCTGTTCGCCGGGGGCGGGATTCTCATCTGCCGACCAGGCGCAGTTTCGCTTGCGGCCGGGTACCCAGATCGAGTACTGCCGCGACACTGAACCGTACCCGCGGCCGCGGCAGCCCTGGCGAGTCGACCGCATTGAAGGAGCCGAGAAGATGGGAAGCAAGTTGTACGTCGGGAACCTCGCATTCGACGTCAGCAGCGAGGATTTGAAGGGCCTGTTCGATCAGGCCGGCGGGTGCGAGTCGGCGGCGGTGATCATGGACCGCGCCACCGGCCAGTCACGTGGCTTCGCCTTCGTCGAGATGTCGTCGAGCAGCGACGCGGCGCGCGCCATCCAGCAGTTCGACGGCCAGGAGTTCCACGGCCGCGCCCTGCGCGTGAACGAAGCGCGCGAGCAGGGCCCGCGCGGTGGCGGGGGCGGCGGCGGCTTCCGCAGCGGCGGGGGCGGCGGCGGCTTCCGCGGC
>JANRJF010000270.1:0-6634 GCA_033764095.1 Deltaproteobacteria bacterium
GGGCCTCGCGCGTCAGCACATGGGCGGTGCGCAGGTCGCCGGGCTTGGCGATCTCGACGAACACCAGCTCGACGGCTTCGGCGTTGCGGACCTCGACGTGCAGCCGGTCCGCATCGAAATGGCGCACGCTGAGGCCTTGAATCGTGGTGATCGGCAGGCGGTTGTCGCGCTGCTCGAAGCGCAGCTCCTGGCCGGCGCGCAGCCGCTCCAGCGGGAAATCGCCGTCGCTGCCGCGCGCCTTCAGGAACAGCGGCTGCCACTTCTTCTCGGTCACCGACCAGTAGCGCACCGCGGTGAGCTTCGACACCGCGCCGAAGCGCAGCAGCAGCGCCTCGGCCGGCCCGTCATGGCGGAACCGCGCGGTGAAGGTGACCAGCACCGCCGCCGGCCCCGGCGGCCAGCCCAGGCAGGGCGGCGGTGTCCAGGCGAGGTCGCGCCAGACTTGCGCCTGCGGCGGGGCGTCGGGCGGCGTCGCCGCGGCGTCGACGCGATCGCAGGGCGTGCGCGGCTGGGCCTGGGCGAGGCCGGCGCAGAGCAGGCCGAGGAGGACGAAGACAAAACGCATGGGCCGGCGGACGCTAGCACGCCCGCCGGCCCCGCGGTCGACGCGGATTACGCCGCGCGGATCTTGCCGAGGAAGTCCTGCACCTCGCGGTCGAGCTGGCTCGCGTGCTCGCCCAAGGTGTCGGCGGCGGTCTTGACCTCCTGCGCCGCGGCGCCGGTGGCCTGGATGCCGCCGCTGATGCCGGCGACGTTCTCGGACACGTCCTTGGTGCCCTGCGCCGCGTGCTGGGTGTTGCGCGTGATCTCCTGCGTCGCCGCGCCCTGCTCCTCGACGGCGGAGGCGATCGACGTGGCGATCTGGCTCACCTCGCCGATGGTGCCGCCGATGCGCTTGATCGCCTCGACCGCGTCCTGGGTGACGCCCTGGATGGCGCCGATCTGCGCCGAGATCTCCTCGGTCGCCTTGGCGGTCTGGTTGGCCAGGCTCTTCACCTCGCTCGCCACCACGGCGAAGCCCTTGCCGGCCTCGCCGGCGCGCGCCGCCTCGATCGTCGCGTTCAACGCCAGCAGGTTGGTCTGGCCGGCGATGTCGCTGATGAGCTTGACCACGTCGCCGATGCGGCCGGCCGCCTCCGCCAGGCCCTGCACGGTGCCGTCGGTCTGCCGGGTCTCCTCCACGGCGCGGCCGGCGATGGCGGCGGCGTTGCTGACCTGGCGGCTGATCTCGCCGATCGAGGCGCTGAGCTCTTCCGACGCTGCCGCCACGGTCTGCACGTTCGACGAGGCTTCCTCCGACGCGCCGGCGGCGGCCTCGATCTGCTGCGTGCTCTGGATCGTCGCCGTCGACATGCTCTCGGCGGTGCCGCGCATCTGCTGCGAGGCCCCGGTCAGCGCGCGCAGCGCCGACTGCACCTGGCCCTCGAAGGCCTGGATATGCGTCTCGACTGCCTGCTGGCGGGCCTGGTTGCGCTCGACGCGGACGCGTTCCTCCGCCTCGATGCGGGTCTTCTCGACCGCGTTCGCCTTGAAGGTGGCGAGCGCGCCGGCGAGCGCGCCGACCTCGTCGCCGCGGCCCTCGAACGGCGTCTCCACCGTCAGGTCGCCGCCGGCGACCTTGAGCATGGCGTCGCGCAGGCCGTGCAGCGGGCGGATCACCCGGCGGCTGACCAGCAGCATGCCGCCGCAGACCAGGGCGAGGGCCACGGCGACCATGCCGAGCTGCAGCCACATGTTGAGCTGGGCGCCGCGGCGGGCGGTGAGCGCGTGGTCCTTCGCCGCCTCGAGCGCGGCTTCCGCCACATCCTGCAGCGTGGCGAGCCGGGCGATCGCGTCGGCCGTCCACTGCTCGAGCGCGATGCCCGGCGGCTCCTTGGCGATCAGCGCCTTCAGCGTCTTCTCGCGGAAGGCCATGTAGTCGGCGGAGAAGAACTGCTGCTTCGCCGCGGCGATGGCCGCGGCGAGGCGGGGCGAGATGTCGCTGCCGTTGACCGTGTCCGCCAGCGCCGCCCAGGCGGTGGTGGCCTGGGTCAGGAAGGCGATGTAGCGCGGCCAGGACTCCGCGTTGGCCGGCTGGCTGCCGGTCATGATATTGGAGATCGCCACCGAGGATTCGCCGGCGGCCTGGCGCGTGGTCCAGGCCAGCTGCTTCACCTGCATCATCTGGTCGACCAGCGGGTCGTCCAGGCGCGAGGCGGCGGCCAGGCGGTTCGACAGCTTCTCCAGCAGCTCGATCAGCTTGGTCGTCTCGGCCTGGAACTCCTGCGCCAGGCCGGCGCGCCGCGCCGTCTTCGGCTGGTCGAAGGCGGGGACGGACTCGGCGTGCAGCGCGCTCATCGTCTTGTGGATGCGCTGCAGCTCGGCGCCGGCGGTGGCCGCCTCGGGCAGGTCGACCTTGGCCATCGCCTCGGCGCTGGCGGCGATCGCCGGCAGCAGGCCTTGCCGCAGCTTGAGGATCGAGCTCTTCGCCGTCGCCGTCGCCGGGTTCTCGCCGTTCAGCGCGCGCACGCTCTGCGAGCGATCGAGCCGGGTCATGTGCATGGCGCGGAAGGCGTGATTCGACGCCTCGACGAAGCCGAGGATGCGGTCGGTGCGCGCCACCTGGCGGTACGAGCCCCAGGCGTTCAGGCCCAGCATCAGCACGATGACCACGCCCATCAGGGCGAGCACCGATTTCAGCAGCAGGTTGGCGGACAGACGATTGAACACAACGATCTCCGGGTTCTGGAAGGCGGATGGCTTAGGCGGCGCGGATCTTGCCGAGGAAGTCCTGCACCTCGCGGTCGAGCTGACCGGCGTGCTGGCCCAGGGTCTCGGCCGCGGCCTTGACGTTCTGCGCCGCGCCGCCGGTGGCCTGGGTGCCCGAGGTCACGCCGACGACGTTGTCGGAGACCTCGCGGGTGCGCTGGGCGGCGTGCTGGGTGTTGCGCGTGATCTCCTGGGTCGCGGCACCCTGCTCCTCGACGGCGGAGGCGATCGAGGTGGCGATCTGGCTCACCTCGCCGATGGTCACGCCGATGCGCTTGATCGCCTCGACCGCGTCCTGGGTGACGCTCTGGATCGCGCCGATCTGCGCCGAGATCTCCTCGGTCGCCTTGGCGGTCTGGTTGGCCAGGCTCTTCACTTCTGACGCAACGACCGCGAATCCCTTTCCCGCCTCGCCGGCGCGCGCCGCCTCGATCGTGGCGTTGAGCGCCAGCAGGTTGGTCTGGCCGGCGATGTCGCTGATCAGCTTGACCACGTCGCCGATGCGGCCCGCCGCTTCGGCCAGGCCCTGCACCGTGCTGTCTGTCTGCTGCGTCTCCTCCACCGCGCGCACGGCGATGCCGGCGGCGCTGGAGACCTGGCGGCTGATCTCGGCGATCGAGGCGCTGAGCTCCTCGGAGGCGGCGGCGACGGTCTGCACGTTCGAGGAGGCGTCCTCCGACGCGGCGGAGGCGGCCTCGATCTGCTGCGTGCTCTGCGCCACCGCCTCGGTCATGCCGTCGGCGGTGTTGCGCATCTGCTGCGCGGCGCCGCCAAGCGCCTGCAACGCCGCCTGCACCTGGCCCTCGAAGGCCTGGATATGGCCCTCGACCGCGGTCTGCCGCGCCCGCGCCTGGGCCTGGCGCTCGCGCTCCTCCGCCTCGATGCGGGTCTTCTCAACCGCGTTCTGCTTGAAGGTGGCGAGCGCGCCGGCCAGCGCGCCGACCTCGTCCTTGCGCTCCGCGAACGGCGCCTCGACGCTCAGGTCGCCGCCGGCGACCTTCAGCATGGCGTCGCGGATGGTGTGCAGCGGGCCGATCACCCGGCGGCTCACCGCCAGCATGCTGGCGAACGCCAAGCCGGCCGCGCCGACCAGCAGGGCGATCTGGATCGCCAGCTGGCGCCACGCCCCGTCGCGCTGCGCCTCGGCGTGCTCCTTGGCGGCGTCGAGCGCGCGCTCGGCCACCGCCTGTACGCTGCCGAAGCGGTCGCCCGACGAGGCCGACCACTGCGCCATCGTGATGCCCGGCGGCTGGCCGGCCATCAGGCGCTGCAGCACCTGCTCGCGCTCGGCCCAATGCTCCGGCGCCAGGAACTTGGTCTTGGCGGCGGCGATGGCCTCGGCCAGCGCCTTCGGCAGCGTGGTGCCGGCGGCGACGTCCTCGAGCGAAGCCCAGGCGCCGCGCGCCTGCGCCAGCGCCGCGTGGAACTTCACCGGCTGGTCCGGCGCGGCTTTCTTCTGGCCCGACAGCACGCTGGAGACCGCCACCGAGGCGTCGCCGCCGGACTGGCGCGCCGCCCAGGCGAGCTGCTTGATCTGCATCATCTGGTCGACGGTTGCATCCTGCAGCTTCACTGCCGCGACCAGCCGCGCCGACAGCTGCTCGAGGAACTCGAGCATGACGGTCGCTTCCTTGTCGAACTGCTCGGCCAGGCCGGCGCGGCGCTCGGCCTTCGGCCGCTCGAGCGCGGCGGCGGATTCGGCGAACAGCGCGGTGAGCGACTTGCTGAGCTGCGCGAGCTTGGCGACCGAGGCGTCGCGGTCGGCGAAATCCGTCCGCGGCAGGGTCTGGTTGACCGCCTGCAGGGCCGCGGCGCCGCCATTGCGGGTCTGCGCCTGCAACGTCTTGGCTTCGCCCTCGATCGCGTCCGGCGCGTTCAGGCCGCGCACGGTGCGCGAGCGGTCGAGCCGCAGGTTGTGCATCACCTGGAACGCCTGGTTCGAGACCTCGGCGATCGTCGCGATGCGGCCCGCCGCCTCCAGCTTGCGCCAGGAGCCCCAGGCGTTCAGCGCCAGCATCAGCATGACCACACCGGCCATGGCGGCGATGACGGATTTCAGCAGCAGGCCTGCCGACAGGCGGTTGAACACGTTCGGGACTCCCTGGCATTCCGGTTGGACGGTTAAGCCGCTTATACGACCCGGGAATGAACGCTTGGTTGACGGCCCCGCCGCGGCTGCCTGGACGCCCGGGGCCACAGGCAACATGATGCCGGCGTGCAAGGCGTGGGGCGGGTGTGCCGACCTTCTGCCTATGACTTTTGGGCAGGTGAGGGCATGCGGCGTTTCACACTTCGCTCCGCCCGGGGCGAGACCTCAGGGATTGCGTTCGGGCCAAAGGGGTCGGTTGACGGACCGCCGGACCTGGTCTTCTTGCACGCGACCGGGTTCAACGCGCTGACCTATCGTCCGCTGCTGGAGCCGCTGGGCGAGCGGTTCCGCGTGATCGCGCTCGACCTGCGCGGGCATGGGCGGTCAAGGCTGCCGCGCGACCCCGACCGGCTGACCACCCTGTGGATCTACGCGCGCGATCTGCTGGCGATGCTGAGGGCGCTCCGCCTGGAGCGGCCGCCGATCCTGTCAGGCCATTCGCTCGGCGGCCTGGTCTCGATCACCGCCTGCGCCGCGCGCCGCGGCATCGCCGAGCGGCTGGTGCTGGTCGATCCGGTGCTGCCGCCGTGGCGGTTCTCCCATCGTTACCAGCCGTTGCATCGCCTGGCCGACCGCATCGCGCTGCTGCCGATCGCGCAAGGTGCGGCGCGCCGGCGCGGCCGCTTCGCCACCAAGCCGGAAGCGGTGGCGGCCTACCGGCAGCGGCCGACCTTCGCCGGCTGGGCGCCCGGCTTCCTCGAAGGCTATGTCGAGGATGGCTTCGTCGACGCGGAAGATGGCGGCATCCGCCTGAGCTGTACGCCCGCGTGGGAAGCGGCGAGCTTCGCCGCGCTGCGCCACGACATCCCGGCGCTGCTCGGCCGCATCCGCGCGCCGGTGGAGATCCTGCGCGCCGAACGGGAGTCGACGGTGCGCGAGAGCGAGGCACGGCTCAAGCGGCTGAAGCCGGACCTGGTGATGGACACCATCGCCGGCGCCTCGCACTTCCTGCCGATGGAGCAGCCGGAGCCGGTGCGGGCGCGGCTGCTGGCGGCGCTCGAGGCGCGTGCCGGTGCTAGAGTCGCGGAACCGCACAGGGAGGTGGCGCATGTCGGATAGGTTGAAGGGCAAGGTCGCGGTGGTGACCGGCGCGGCGCCGCGCGGCGAGGGCGTCGGCAACGGCATGGCCTGCGCCATCCTGTTCGCGCGCGAGGGCGCCAAGGTGGTGCTGGTGAACCGCGACCAGGGCCGCGCCGAGGCGCTGAAGGCGCAGATCGTGAAAGACGGCGGCGACGCCGACGTGTTCGCCGGCGACGTGACCAAGCCCGAGGTGGCCGAGGCGATGGCGGCCTTCGCGGTGAAGCGCTACGGCCGGCTCGACATCATGCACAACAATGTCGGCATCGGCGCGGCGGGTACGCCGGAGACGGTGAAGCTCGAGGACTGGCACAAGGTGCTCGACGCCAACCTGACCACGGCGATGCTGTGCTGCAAGTTCGCCATCCCGAGGATGAAGGCGAATGGCGGCGGCTCGATCATCATGGTGTCGAGCATCGTCGGCGCCATGGGGCTGTCGGGCAGCTCCGGCGCGGTGGCTTATGCGACGGCCAAGGCCGGGCTGTTCGGCCTGACGCAATCGATCGCCGCGGACTACGCGACGCAGAACATCCGCTCGAACTGCATCATCGTCGGCTCGGTGCACACGCCGATGGTGGCGGGCATGGGCGCCGAGGCGCGCGAGCGGCGCCGGCAGATGGTGCCGATGCAGACCGAGGGCACCGCCTGGGACATCGCCCA
>JANRJF010000271.1:0-1695 GCA_033764095.1 Deltaproteobacteria bacterium
GTAGGCCTTGATCTGGTTGATCAGGTTGGTCTGGTCGGCGCGCCACTTCTGCAGCACGCCGGCCTGGGTGATGCCCGGGTAGAAGCGCTCGTAGGAGAAGCGCGAGAAGTTGTAGTCGCTGGAGAAGCCGACGTAGGCGAGCCGGTCGTTGGGGAACTGCGTCGCCACCATGGCGTTGATGCTGCCGAAGTTGTTCGGGTCGAACGACGCCGGCAGCTGGCTGTAGAGCGACTGCAGGTTCCACTGCGTGGTGATCAGCGCATGCAGCGGCTTCGAGTTGTAGGTCGCGTTGGGCGCCGGGAAGATCGGGCCGGAGTCGTTCAGCAGGTACGCCTTGGTCGGCACCAGCGTGCGGCGCGCCTGGTAGAACACCGCGCTGCTCGCCACGCCGCCGGCGCTGAAGCCGGTGACGACCAGCTTGTTGATGCTCGGGAAGCGCGTGTGCAGGTAGTTCAGGATCGCGATGCTGTTGTTGTAGCCGTTGTGGCGGAAGGTGATGGGCGGGTTCACCCCGCTCGGGTCGGTGTAGGTGACGACACGGTTGCCGACGTGCACGTCACCGGTGCAGTACGGCACGTACACCACGTCCCAACCGTTGGTGACCAGGTTGGTCTTGCCGCGGAAGGGCGGGATGCCGGGATCGGCGCCGTTGATCAGCGGCGAGACGTACTTGGCCTTGAACTGGGTGATGTAGTCGGTCGGGATGCCGTTGGGATTGGCGGCGCCGAGAATACCGGTCTGCCCGCTGCAGCTCGGGTAGTCCCAGCAGGCGCCGCCGCCCTCGAACATGATCAGCAGATTGTTCGAGCTCGGCGAGTCGTAATACCAGAAGCGATACTGCGAGCCGTTGCTGCACACCGTGCCGGGCAGCTCGACGCGCTGCCAGTTGTACGTGTTGCCGCCGTCGACCACGTCCTCGATGCCGATGCCGAACGACGGCCGTGCCGATGCCACACCGAGTAGTGCGGCGAGGCTCGCGAGCGCGAGCCGGACCCTGGTGATCCTCATGCGCAATCCCCCCCTGTTGAGTTGCGTGTCACCGCCGCGCGGCCCCACGCCGTGCGGCGGACGAGAAACCCAGTAACGCCGCGGCGGCTACCACGCGCTCGGTTCGAGCGTCAACGCCGCCGTGCCGCGGTGCGGCGCGCGTGCACGCCGCGCCGCGTCAGGAGCCGCCGTCGGTGTCGGCCGCGTCCGGCGCGGCACGGAACGCCTGCTCCTCGGCCTGCCACTGCGCGCGCGCCGCGTCCTGTTCGGCCTTGCGCTCGACCGCCTCCTGCATGCGGCGCGGGATCTCCTCCAGGCGGGAGAGATGCATGCGGCGGGCGAGCTGCAGCAGCGCGACGTCGCGCTCCGGCAGCGTGGATTGGTAGTGGTCGAGCAGATACGTGGCGAACTCGACGTAGTCGCCCGACTGGCGGGCGCGGTCGTCGTAGTAGGCGCGGATCTCCGCTTCGCTGCCGGTGCCGGAGAGCACCTTGCCGTACTCGACGTTGCGCAGCCGGCGCGCCTCGTCGCGCGCCGCGAGCACCGCCTCGTCGGTGGTCGGCGCGGCGTCGCGCCAGTAGCGGTTGTCGGGCAGCGCGCGCCGCACCGCGTCCAGGTCGACGCTCGCCCAGGCGGCCGCGATGGCGTCGCCGTCGAGCTCGTCCGCTCCGTCGTCCGCCGCCGCGCCGCCGCTCGCCGGCGGCAGCG
>JANRJF010000272.1:0-15707 GCA_033764095.1 Deltaproteobacteria bacterium
ACAGGCCCCAGAAGATGGTCTCGCCGACGATCACCGGCATGGTGGTCAGACCGGCGGCGCTGAAGCCGGTCAGCGCGGCTTCGCCTTTGCGCGCGATGCTGCCGATCTGTTCGCGCTGCTGGCCCTTGTGTACCAGGCTGATGTGCACGCTGACCGGCGTGTTGGTCTTCTCCGCCTCGGCGAAGAACGGGTCGCAGTCGTCGTCGAGGAACGGCTTGCCCGACGGCCAGCTGGAGATCACCACGCCGCGCAGGCCCATCGCCTTGCAGCGCTTCATCTCCGCCACCGCGGCCTCGATGCCGAGGTTGGGGATCTGGCCCTGGCCGACGAAGTGCTTCGGCGCCTTGCCGACGAAGTCCTTCGCCAGCCAGTCATTGTAGGCCTGGACGCCGGCGATGTGGAACTCCTTGTCGTCGTCGAGCATGAAGTGGCGCATGGTGCGCTGCGGCGGATAGATGACCTCGAGCTGCAGGCCGTCCTCCTCCATCTCCTTGACGCGCGCGGTCGCCTCGAAGCAGCCTTGGTTGATGGTGTCGTAGCGCGAGCCGCCCCAGCGCAGGTCGTCGTAGCTCTGGCCCTTGGTCTTGGTGACCAGGCCGATGGTCATCGGCTTGCCGCCGTCGTGGAAGTCCCACGCGTCGCCGCCCTCGTCGTCCTTGGTCAGCTGCGGGGCGCGCTTGCGGAAATCGGCCGAGAGCCACTTCTCCCACAGGTCGGGCGGCTCGATGATGTGCGAGTCGGCGGAGACGATGTCGTACTGCATGGGGACCTCCCTCTTGGCTAACGAGTGTTAGCCTGACGCGTAACAGAGCCGACGCGCGGGCGTCAAGCGCGAAGCGCGGCCCTGGCGCGTCCGGCCGGACGACGGCGCACGCGCTTGCGTCCGCGGCGCCGGGCGCGCACATCCGAGCGGTATGGCGCGCATCCTGTTTCTCGACGACGACCCGGTGCGTTGCGCGCGCTTCGCGGCGCTGTACGCGGAGGCGCGCGTGGTCATGACCGCGCCGCAGGCGATCGCGGCGCTGCGCTCGTCGGCGTGGGAGATCGCCTCGCTCGATCATGACCTGGGCGGCAAGTACTACGTCGACTCGGCGCGCGACGACACCGGCATGGGCGTGGTGCGCTGGATGGTGGATGAGCGTCCGGCGGTCGGTCACGTCATCGTCCACTCGTTCAACGACCAGGGCGCCGGGTTGATGGTCGAGGCGCTGCGCGCCGCCGGCTATCGCACGACGCGCCTCTACTTCGGCGTCGACGGCTATCCCGAGGCGCTGCCGGAGTGAGGATCAGCGCGGCGCCGGCGCGCAGCTCGGCAACGCCGCCGGCTCGGCGAAATCGTCGGCGGTCAGACCGGCCGGCGTGAGGCAGACCTCGAGCAGCTGCTCGTCCGCCAGGTGCTGGCCGCCGACGTCGTAGGCGGCGCGGTGCGGCACCAGGAAGCCGTCGACCGGCCGCGCGTCGCCGAAGCGCACGCTCGCCTCGCCGTCGGCCAGCGGCGAGAGGTCGAGCGGGCCCTGCATCCACACCAGGGCCGTCGCGTCGTCGAAGCCGAGCCGGTAGACGGCGCCGTCGCGGAAGACGGCGGACAGCCCCTCGCGCGCGCCGGACGGCAACTGCTCGGCCGGCAGCGGCTGCACGACGACGTCGGCGGCGGTCAGCGCGTCGAGCAGCGACACCGCGGTCCAGCGCGCCTGGCTGCGCAGCGGCGCGCTCGGCGAGGTGTCGCTGCCGACCAGCTCGCCGGCGACGAAGGAGCGCACGACGCGACCGTCGAACGTGTGCGTGTCGATCCCGGCCGCGGTGTCGAGCTGCCAGGCGTAGCCCCCGGCGCTGCGGCAGGTGCGGGTGTAGCGCCAGCGCCCCGGCACGACGCGATAGACACGCGTCTCGGCGCGCATGATGACGCCGCGCAGCGGGCCGCCGCGCGCCGCGATGGCGCGCTCGAGCAGCGGGCGCGGCGTGCAGCCGCCGAGCAACACGCAGAGCACGACGGCGAGCGTTCGCGCGCCAGCGTGCGGTTCGGCTAGCATGTCGAGTCCATGTCTGGTCGCTGCCTGGCGCTGCTCATGCTCGTGGCGGTCTGCGGCTGTCGCGCGGCGGTGGACCCGCCGGCGGCGCCGCGCGGCGCGATTCCCGCGCCCGCCACCGAATACCTGGTCAAGGAGGGGCGCGTCGTCAACGGTCTGGTGGCGGTGCGGGCGGAGATGCCGCCCGGTCTGCACGAACGCCGGCCGGTGGTGGTGACGCTGCTCGGCAACCCGCACGAGCTGGTCGCGGCCGGCTTCATCGCCGTCAGCTACGAGGTGAATTGGAACCGGTTGCGCGGCGTACCGACGCCGACCGCCAACACGGTCGGCAGCTGGGTGCTGGCGTCGCCCTCCGCCGACGTGCTCGGCCAGGCGTATCTGCGCGACGTCGCGCGCAACGCGGAGATCGTCACCCCGGTGCTCGACTGGGTGGCGACGTTGCCCGAGGCGGACATGGCGCACGTCGGCATCGCCGGTGCCTCGACGCACGGGTTCGCCGCCCTGCAGGCGGCCGCGTCCGACCAGCGCCTGCGCGCCGCCGTCGCCATCGCCGCGTGCGGCGACTACCACGGCTTCCTGCGCGACTCGTCGATGGGGGTGGCAGGCCAGCCGCTGGCGCTGGCGCCGGCATACGAGGAGTGGCTGCAGGCACAGGAAGTGGTCCGCCACCCCGATCGGCTGGTGCACGCCGCCGTGCTGATGATCAATCGGGCCGGCGACCGGGTGATTCCGATCGGCTGCGCCGACGAGACGGCGCGCGCGCTGCGCGAGGCCTACGCGCGCGCCGGCGCCAGTGAGCGCTTCGAGTATGTCCGCCTCGACGACGAGGGGCATGGCCTCGGTCCGGCGGAGCGGCAGGCGGCCTTCGACTGGCTGCGCCGCTGGCTGCAGCCCTGACCGCGGATCAGAGGTCGAGCCGCGCCAGCTCGAAGTGCATGCCGTCGCGGAAGCGGTCGGGGGTGAAGTAGCCGCCCCAGGCAAAGCCCGCCGCCTCGAACAGCGGCACCAGCTCGCGCAGCGACCCGTGCGCGCCGAGCGCCGCCGGCGCGGCGCCGTAGCCGTTCCACTCGGCGTTCAGGTCGATGGCGATGCCCCAGCTGTGTGGGCTCAGCGTGCGGGTCGGATCCCATCCCTTGTGGCGCGGGACGAAGGTGCCGGCGCAGGTGATGATGCGCTCCGCCAGCCCCGCCGCGCGGATGGCGTCGAACACGCGCCGAAACGACTCCGCCGCCTTGCGGTGCACGCGAATCGTCGCGAAGCCGGTCGGCGCCAGCAGGTCGACCTCGAGCGCGGTGATGTTGTCGGCCACCCAGGACGCCTCGAGCGTCACGGCGCCGCGCTTGCTCGCCTCGCTGTGTCGGATGTCGCCGAACACGCGCCGGATCTCGCCGTCGCTCAGGGCTTGCAGGGTGCCGTTGGGGCGGCGATGCACCGTCGCCAGCGGCGCCGCGCCGTCGCTGCCGGGGCGGAACGCCGAGCAGGCGCCCGACCAGAAGTAGGTGTCGCCGGCGCCGGCGTACCAGTCGGCGTTGCCGCTGACGCGGTCGCCCTGGGCGATCCCGCGCACCAGCAGGGTGGTGCCGGCATCGACCTTGCGGTCGATCGGCGCGTTGATCGAGGGGGCGCCGCCGCGGATGTTGAGCCGCGCGCCGGTGGTGACCTCCCCCGCCAGGGGCGTGATCGCGATGCTCATCGCTCACCCGAGATAGCCGTCGGCGACCGAGGTCGCCGCGGCGGTCGCGGCGCCGGCCGCCGCCGGCGCGGCCGCGCCGGCGTTGCTCGTCGCCGGCGCCAGTGGCGTGCGACTCATGAAGCCCTCGATGAAGTCGGCGCCGGCGTAGCCAGCGCTGGCGACGCCGAGGATCTGTTGGAGCGAGACCGTCGCATTCATCTTGACGCCCAGCGTCAGCGAGGTCAGCGCGCCGGCGATGAAGCCGATCAGCAGGCTGGTCACCATGCGCGACGGCTGCAGCGGCTCGGCCGCGCCGCCCTTGGCGGCCGCTTCGTCGCCGAGCTTCTTCAGCCCGACGACGACGCGGGCGCCCTGCCCGAGCGCGCCGACCAGCCCACCCAACAGCAGCACCTGGAGCCATTCGACCGCAGTCAGATCCATGGCGACCCTCCGTTCGACATGGAACCGGCGTAGCAGCGCGAAGACCGCGCCGACTATTGGGACTTCCCCCTACCGGGATTCCCGCAGCCGGGGCGATCGAGATCGTCGGGTCGGCGCGCGGGCGCACCTACTCGGCGGGGGGCGGCGAGAAGGCGCGCGGCGGGATCAGCTCGCGCGGGTGGCCCGGCCGCGTCCAGTAGAGCCGCAGTTGCAGGTGCTCCGGTGCGGTCTCGAGCTCGAGGTCGAAGTCGTGCGCGCCGGCGCTCAGCGGTCGCCGCTGCGGGATCGGTGTGTGGTCGAGCGTCAGGCGCGGCCCGGCGGCGTTGGTTTCGATCTCCAGCCAGGTGCCGCCCGGCGCCGGCAGCGTCAGCCGACCGCTGAAGCGGGCGCGCAACGGCTGGCGGAAGGTGGGCGGCAGAAAGCCGTAGAAGGGATAGGGCTCGCGCCGGCGGATCACGCGCTGGCCGACGGTGAACTCGCCGAGCAGGCCGATTGGCGGCTGGTCGTAGGACTGCTCCAACGCGTCGCGCGGCACGGCGAGCGTCGCGAAGGTGGTGCGCGCCGGTTCCGGCCAGCGCCCGAGCGGCCACCAGCGGTCGAACGCCCAGTTGTGCAGCGTCGGTTCGAAATGCCGCGTCATGCGGTTGCCGGGGTAGAGGATGCGCACCGCGTCGGCGACCGGCAGCGCCGCTTCGCTGAACAGGTAGAGCGCGCCGCCCGCCGGCAGCTCGCGCGGCGGCGCAACCTCGGCAAGCGAGCCGGCGTCGCGCAGGTCGAGCTGCCAGGCGCGGGCGAGGAAGCGGAAGGTCTCGTGCTGCGCGTCGAAGGTGTCGGCGAAGAGGTAGCCGGTCCATCCGGGACCCTGCTCGCGCAGCGCGCGCGCCATCTGCACCATGCGCTCGCCGTGGAACCAGGCGAACACCGGGTGGGTGTAGACGCGATAGAAGTAATACTGCGCGTCGATCACCGGCACGGCGACGACCAGCAGCGCCACCAGCGCGGCGAGCGCGCGCGTGCCGGTGGCGCGCGCCGCGCCGAGCAGCGCCGCCAGCGGCAGCGCCGCCCAGACGTAGAGCGGCGGCGTCGCCAGCAGCGAGCGATAGAGGCGCGGCGCGCCGCCGGACAGCACGCCGGGCGCCAGGCCGACCAGCACCCAGGTGAGCAGCAGGAGGTGGCGCGGCTGCCGCCAGCCGCGCAGGCTGGCGACCAGTCCGTGCGTCAGCAGCGCGCCGAGGACGAGGTTGAACGCCGGGTCGAAGCCGAGGCCGAACCAGTGGTACTCCGGCCCCTGCTGGTAGTGGAACATCGCCAGCGTGCGCCAGAGCGCGTCCCACAGCGGGGCGAGGCTCTGCCGATCGCGCATGACCACCCAGATCGACGTGGCGTTGACGCGCTGGGTGAGGGCGCTCGGATCGTGCAGGTAGCCGAGCGCGGCGGGGAGCAGTGCGAGCAGGAAGAGGACGAGCCCGGCGGCGAGCGGACGCCCCCACCCTGACCCGCCCCCGCTGCGCGGGGGCGGGGAGGTGTGCGGCGGAGGCGATGCGGTGAGCAGCCAGGCGACCGCGAACACGCCGGCGATCACGGGTGCGATGCGGGTCGAGTGGTAGGTGTAGACGCACAGCGCCAGCGGCAGGCCGGCGGCGACCGTTATCCAGCGGCGCTGGTGCACCAGCCCGCGCACCAGCAGGCAGAGGCCGACGAGCAGCACGAACTCGCCGGTGATGATCTGCACCAGCTGCTTGGCGTGCGTGAGCTGCGGCGGCGAGCTGGCGTAGAATGCCGCCGCCAGCAGGCCGACGCGGGCGCCGAACAGCGGCGCGGCGATGCCGTAGAGCAGCGGCGCGCCGGCGATGCCCATCAGCACGCCGGGCAGGCGCAGCGTCCAGAGGTCGGCGCCGAACAGCGCGAAGGCCGCGGCGATCGGGTAGTTCGACAGGGCGTGGAAGCTGGAGTGCGAGTGCTGCACGATCTGGAACGGCGAGCGCACGTGGCCGTCGAGGATGTCGAACGCGAGCAGCCCGTTGATCGCGTCGTCGCCCCACAGCCCGGGTTGATCGAGGCGCCAACACCGAAAGGCCGCCGCCAGCAGGGTGACGCCGATCACGCCCCACTGCCGCGCCGGCGCCGACAGCTCGCCCGGCGCGGGCAGCGCCCAGAACGAGCGCGGCCAGTAGAGCAGCGCGGCACCGAGCCCGAGCAGGGCCAGCCCCGGCACCCAGACGGCGCCGGACAGCAGCCAGCTGCCGGCGAGGCCGGCGAACAGCGAAGCGAGCGCCGCGACGAGCACGCCGCCAGGTATCCTCCGCGCGCCCGAGAAGGTAAAACCGCGCATGTCCGATGCGTCACCCGCGCCGTTGCGCGTCCTCGTCATCGACGACGAGAAGAACATCCGCGCCACCGTCGCCGTCTGCCTGGAGGGGCTCGGCTATCGGGTGAGCGGCGCGGCGACCGCCGAAGCGGCGCGCGCGGCGGTGGCCGCCGACGCCTTCGACGTCGCCTTTCTCGATCTGCGCCTCGGCGACGCGAACGGGCTCGACCTGCTGCCCGAGCTGCTGGCGCGCCGCCCGCAACTGGCGGTGGTGGTGATCACCGCCTACGCCACCATCGACACCGCGGTGGAGGCGATTCGCCGCGGCGCGCGCGACTACCTGCCGAAACCGTTCACGCCGGCGCAGATCCGGCACGCGGTCGAGCAGATCGCCGAGGGCCTGCGCCTGGCGCGGCGCGTCGCCGACCTGCAGGACCAGCTCGCCGAGGCGGCGCCGGAGGTGGCGCTCGACAGCGCGGCGCCGGCGATGCGCGCGGTGCTCGACGTGCTGCCGCGCGTTGCCGCCGCCGACGCCAGCGTGCTGCTGCGCGGCGAGAACGGCACCGGCAAGGGCGTCGTGGCGCGCCTGCTGCATGCACACAGTCCGCGCGCCGCGCGCCCGTTCGTCACCATCAACTGTCCGACGCTGTCGGAGGAGCTGCTCGCCAGCGAGCTGTTCGGCCACGCGCGCGGGGCCTTCACCGGCGCGGTGCGCGACCAGCCGGGCCGCGTCGAGGCGGCCGACAGCGGCACGCTGTTCCTCGACGAGATCGGCGAGATCTCCCCCGGGCTGCAGGCGAAGCTGCTGCGCTTCCTGCAGGAGCGCGTCTTCGAACGCGTCGGCGAGACGACGACGCGGCGTGCCGACGTGCGCATCGTCGCCGCCACCAACCGCGACCTCGCCGCCGACGTGCGCGCCGGCCGCTTCCGCGAGGACCTGCTCTATCGGCTGAACGTCGTCGAGCTGCGCCTGCCGCCGCTGCGCGAGCGCCAGGAGGACATCCTACCGCTCGCCGAGCACTTCCTGGTGTTCTTCGCGCGCGCCGCGGCGCGCCCGGTGCCGACCCTGTCGCCGGCCGCCGCCGCCGCGCTGCGCGCCTATGCCTGGCCGGGCAACGTGCGCGAGCTGCGCAACACCATCGAGCGCGCCTGCATCCTGTGGCCGGTCGCGTTGCTGGAGCCGGCCGCGTTTCCCGAGCACATCGCCGCCGGTCCCGCCAGCACCCCGCGCCTCGGCGGCGACGCGACGCTCGAGGCCATCGAGCGCGAGCACATCCTGCGCGTCCTCGCCCGCGCCACCAGCCTCGACGAAGCCGCCCGCATCCTCGGCATCGACGCGTCGACGCTGTATCGGAAGCGTCGCAAGTACGAGGAGACAGCGTGACCGGTGACCGGTCACCAGTGACCGGTAGGAGAGGACTGTCGGTACGGGTTCCTGTCGACTCGTCGGTGCGATTCGCGGCCAGACTCGGAGCGTCTTTCGCCGGTCACCGGTCACTGGTCACCGGTCACACCTTTGCTCCGACCGGTATCGTAAACCAGAACTCGCTCCCGTGTCCGACGCTGGAGTCGACGCCGATCTCGCCGCCGTGCGCGGCGACGATCTCCTTGGCGATGGAGAGGCCGAGGCCGGCGCCGCCGGGGCGGTCGCCGCCCTGGCTGAACTTCTCGAAGATCACCTCGCGACGCTCGGGCGGGATGCCGGGGCCCTCGTCGGTGACGCTGAAGCGCAGGCTGCCGTCGTGCGGCGCGACCCGCAGCGTCACCGGCGCGCCGGGCGGTGAATGGCGCACGGCGTTGCTCAGCAGGTTGGCGAAGACCAGCTGCAGGCGGTCGACGTCGACGGCGATCTCCGGCAGGCCGGGCGCCACCTGCGCGGTGAGTACCACCTGGCGATCGGCCGCGATGGTGCGCTGTGCGTCGAGCGCCGCGTCGACCAGCACGCGCGGCGCGGTCGGCCGCCGCGTCAGTTGCATGCGGCCGCCCTGTAGCTTGGCGAGATCGAGCAGCTCCTCGACGATGCGCTGCAGCCGCTCGGTCTCTTCGCGCGCCGCGTACAGCAGGTCGGCCTGGCGGTCGGTGAGCGGGCCGGCGGCATGCTCCAGCAACAGGTGCACGGCCATGCGCAGCGCGGTGAGCGGCGTGCGGACCTCGTGCGCGACGGTCGCCACCAGGTCGTTCTTCAACTGGTCGAACCGGTGCAGGCGGGTGACGTCCTGCAGCGCCACGGTGGCGCCGGTGACGCCGCCCTCCTCGCCGTACACCGGCGTGGCGCGGGCGAGGAAGTAGAGATCGCCCTCGCCCGGCGTGGCGATGCGCACCGCGTCCTCGAAGCCGCGCGGCACGAACGCGCCCTTGCCGGTCAGCACGTGACCGCGCGCCTGCTCGAGCACGGCGCGCAGCATCGGATCGGCGTTCGACAGGCGCCCGCCCCCGAGCAGGTGCTCGGCCGATTGGTTGATGATCAGCACCTCGCCGCGCGCGTCGAACACCACCACCGCGTCGGGCAGGCTGTCGATCGCCGCCTGCGCCGCCTGCTGGGCGAGCAGCAGCTCGCCGAGCGAGCTCGAGCGGTAGCGGCTCAACCGATCGGCCATGGCGTTGAAGGTGGTCGCCAGCTGCGCCAGCTCGTCGCGGCCCTCGACGGTGACGCGCGCGGCGAAGTCGCCGCCGCCGATGCGGTCGGCGACGGCGCGCAGCCGCTGCAACGGCTGCACCAGGCGGGCGGTGAGCAGCGAGGTGGCGAGCAGCCCGAGCGCCAGCGCGGCGAGCGAGGCGACGATCATCACCGTGCCCATGCGCGCCGCGGTGGCCCGGGCGTGCTCGCTCTTCAGCAGCATGGCGTCCTGGTTGAGCTCGAGGATGCGGGAGGTGCTGGCGCTGAGCGCCGCGAAGGCGGGCGCGGTCTGCGCGAAGTAGGTCGCGCGGGCGGCGTCGGGTGCGGCGCGCAGCGCCGCCAGCGCGGCGACATACTCGCTCCACTGCGCGCGCAGCGCCTGGACCGCCTCGCCCTCGCCGACCTCGGTGATGTTGCTCTCCTCCAACGCCAGCTCGCTCTCGAAGCGCTGCCGCTGCGCGTCGGTGTCGGGCGGCGGCGGATGCCCGACGAGCGCGAACAGCGCGGCGCGGTCGAGCGCTTCGAGCGCGCCGCGCATGCGCTGTGCGGCCAGCACCGAGCGGTAGTTCTGCTGCAGGATCGCCTCGGCGCCGGCGCCCAGCGCGCCGATGGTGCGGACCGACAGCACCGCGACCACCACTAGGGCGACGGCGAGCGGCGCCTGCGCGAGCAGGATGCGGGCGCGGAAGCTCATTCCTCGCGCGCGTCGAGCGAGACCAGATGCAGATCGAAGCCCTCGCCGGCCTCGATCATGCGGTGCATGAAGGTCCAGCCGAGGCGCTGGCGCCAACGCGGCTGGTGCGAGCGGCCGATCAGGATGTGGCCGACGTGGTGGCGGCGGGCGAACTCGATCAGCGCCGGCACCGGATCGCTGGCCTGCAGGCGGCGCACCTCGGCGCCGAGCTCGCGCGCGCGGTTGATGTTGTCGATCAGGTGGCGCTGGGCGTCGGAGGCGATGCGCGTCGGCGCCTCGCCCGGCGTCTCGACGTAGACGACGAACCAGTCGGTGTTGAGGCGCCCGGCCATGCGCGAGCCGCGCCGCAGCAGGGCGGCGGCATTGGGCGCCGCCGACGACAGGCACACCATGACCCGCCCGACCCCGATGCCGCTGCCCGCCGCACCGCGCCCGTTGTCGTCGCGCGCGCTGCGCGAGTCGAGCCGCTCCGCCACCTCGCGCAGCGCCAGCTCGCGCAGGCTGGAGAGCTTGTCCTCCTTGAAGAAGTGCGCCAGCGCCCAATCGACCTTGCCGGGCGCGTAGATCTTGCCGGCGCGCAGGCGCTCGAGCAGGTCCTCGGCGTCGAGGTCGAGGTTGACCACCTGGTCGGCCTGCTTGAGCAGGCTGTCGGGCCCGGTCTCGCGGATGGTCACGCCGGTGGCGCGCTCGACCACGTCCTTCAGGCTCTCCAGGTGCTGGACGTTGAAGGCGCAGATGACGTTGATCCCAGCCTCCAGCAGCGCCAGCACGTCCTGGTAGCGCTTCTTGTGGCGCGAGCCGGGCGCGTTGGTGTGCGCCAGTTCGTCGACCACCGCCACCTGCGGCCGCCGCGCCAGCACCGCGTCCACGTCCATCTCCTCCACCGTCAGCCCGCGGTACTCGACGCGGCGGCGCGGCACGGCCTCCAACCCCGCCACCAGTGCGTCCGTCTCCGCCCGGCCGTGCGTCTCGACGAAGCCGAGCACGACGTCGACGCCGCGCCGCTGCAGCGCGTGCGCCTCCTCCAGCATGCGGTAGGTCTTGCCGACCCCCGCCGCCGGCCCGATGTACACCTTCAGCCGCCCGCGCTTGGCGCGCTCGACCAGCTCGAGAAAGTCCTCCGCCCGCGATGTCGTCATGAACGCGTAAGAGGAACCACGGATGAACACAGATGAACACGGATACGGCTCAGCCGGTCTGAGCCGTATCCGTGTTCATCGGTGTTCATCCGTGGTTCCGTCTTCTTCAGGACTGACCGAACTGCCGATCGAGCGCCAGGTTGAGCAGCAGCACGTTGACGCGCGGCTCGCCGAGCAGGCCGAAGGTGCGGCCCTCGACGCGCGACTCGACGACGGCGCGGACGCGGGCCGGATCGACGCCGCGCGCGGCGGCGACGCGCGGCACCTGCCAGAGCGCCGCGGCGGGCGACAGGTGCGGGTCCAGGCCGCTGCCCGAGGCGAGCACCAGCTCGGCCGGTACCGGGCCGTCGGCGGCGGGATTGGCGGCCTGCAGCCGCGCCACCTCGGCGGCGACGCGGTCGCGCAGCTTCTGCGAGGTCGGGCCGAGGTTGGAGCCGCCCGAGGCGCTGGCGTCGTAGCCGTCGGTCCCCGCCGCCGAGGGGCGCGGCCAGACGTAGCGCGGGTCGGTGGCGCGCTGGCCGATGAGCTCCGAGCCGAGCGGCGTGCCGTCGGCGCGGTAGACCAGGCTGCCGTCCGCCAGCTCCGGCGCGAGGAGTTGCGCCGCGCCGGTGCACAGCAGCGGGTAGAGCAGCCCGGTGAGCAGCAGGGTGGCGAGCGTCGCGCGCAGCGCGACGGCGGTCTCGCGCCACTCCCAGCTCAGCGACCAGCGATGAGCGCCGAGCGATGCGCGACGCGTGCCAGACTTCTCCATCGAAAGATCGGTCATTTCGAATCCCTCTTCCGCAACGAGCGATGAGCGATGAGTGAGGCGGCGGCGGAGCGTCTCATCGCTCATCGCTTCTCGCTCGTCGCTGTCTTCACACCAGCCCGACGGCGGCGAGCACGACGTCGATCAGCTTGATGCCGACGAACGGCGCGATGACGCCGCCGACGCCGTAGATGAGCAACGAGCGGCGCAGCACCGCGGCGGCGCCGATCGGCCGATAGGCGACGCCGCGCAGCGCCAGCGGGATCAGCGCGATGATGACCACCGCGTTGAAGATCACCGCCGCCAGGATGGCGCTGAATGGCGAGGCGAGGTGCATGACGTTGAGCGGCGCCAACTGCGGGTACGCGATGATGAACAGCGCCGGCAGAATGGCGAAGTACTTGGCGACGTCGTTGGCGATCGAGAAGGTAGTCAGGCAGCCGCGCGTCATCAGCAGCTGTTTGCCCACTTCGACGATCTCCAGCAGCTTGGTCGGGTTGGAGTCGAGGTCGACCATGTTGCCGGCCTCCTTCGCCGCCTGCGTGCCGGTGTTCATCGCCACGCCGACATCGGCCTGGGCGAGCGCCGGCGCGTCGTTGGTGCCGTCGCCGGTCATCGCCACCAGCTTGCCCTTCGCCTGCTCCGCCTTGATCAGGTGCATCTTCGCCTCCGGCGTCGCCTCGGCGAGGAAATCGTCGACGCCCGCCTCGTGCGCGATGGCGGCGGCGGTGCGCGGGTTGTCGCCGGTGATCATGACGGTGCGGATCCCCATGGCGCGGAAGCGCTCGAAGCGCTCCTTGATGCCGCCCTTCACCACGTCCTTGAGGTGGATGACGCCGAGCAGCCGGGCGCCGTCGGCGACGGCGAGCGGCGTGCCGCCGGTGTCGGCGATGCCGTGCACGATGGCGTCGAGGCCGTTCGGCAGCGCGCCGCCGAGTCGCTCGACGTGGGCGCGGACGGCATCCACCGCGCCCTTGCGGATGACGCGGCCGTCGAGGTCGCAGCCGCTCATGCGGGTCTCGGCGCTGAACGGGATGAAGGTCGCGCCGATCTCGCGCACGTCGCGGCCGCGCAGGCGGTAGCGCTCCTTGGCGAGCACGACGATCGAGCGGCCCTCGGGCGTCTCGTCGGCCAGGCTGGCGAGCTGCGCCGCGTCGACCAGCTCGTCCTCGCGCACGTCGGCGGCGGGCAGGAACTCGGTCGCCATGCGGTTGCCGAGCGTGATGGTGCCGGTCTTGTCGAGCAACAGGGTGTCGACGTCGCCGGCCGCCTCGACGGCGCGGCCGCTCATCGCCAGCACGTTCTTGCGCAGCAGGCGGTCCATGCCGGCGATGCCGATCGCCGACAGCAGACCGCCGATGGTGGTCGGGATGAGGCACACCAGCAGCGCGAAGACGACGGTGAACGACAGCGCGATGCCGGAGTACAGCGCCAGCGGCACCAGCGTCACGCAGACGACCAGGAAGATGATCGTCAGCACGACCAGCAGGATCTGCAGCGCGATCTCGTTCGGCGTCTTCTGGCGCTGCGCGCCCTCGACCAGGCCGATCATGCGGTCGAGGAACGACTGCCCCGGGTCGGCGGTGATGCGCACGACGATGCGGTCCGACAGCCCCTTGGTGCCGCCGGTGACCGCCGCGCGGTCGCCGCCGCTCTCGCGGATGACCGGCGCCGATTCGCCGGTGATCGCCGACTCGTCGACCGAGGCGATGCCCTCGATGATCTCGCCGTCGCCGGGGATCAGCTCGCCGGCCTCGACCACGACGCGGTCGCCCCTGCGCAGCTCGGAGGCCGGCACCTGCTGCTCGCCGGCGGCGCTCAGGCGGCGCGCGGTGGTCTCCTTGCGCATCTTGCGCAGCGTCGCCGCCTGCGCCTTGCCGCGTCCCTCCGCCACCGCTTCGGCGAAGTTGGCGAACAGCACCGTGAACCAGAGCCACAGGGTGATGGCGAAGGTGAACCACAGTGGCGCCGCGTCGGGCGGCGGGGCGAGCAGGTCGCGCAGCAGCAGCAGCGTGGTCAGCACGCTGCCGATCTCGACCACGAACATCACCGGGTTCTTCCACATGTGCTTTGGCGCCAGCTTGGCGACGCTCTCGCGCAGGGCGGGGACGATGAGGTCGGAGGAGAAGAGTGATTGCTGCTCGAGCGAGGGGCGGCTCATCGGACGTCTCCACGGGTCGGAGGAAGCGAAGGCAAAAGGCAAAAAGCAAAAAGCAAAAGGCAAAAGGGTGGAGGAGTCATCCGCCGCTCCACGTCAGAAGAACCTGCCGTCGAGCGCGACGAAGTGCTCGACCACCGGCCCCAGCGCCAGGGCAGGGAAGAAGGTGAGCGCGCCGACGATGACGATGACGCCGACCAGCAGCCCGGCGAAGGTCGCGCCGTTGGTCGGGAAGGTGCCGAGCGAGGCCGGCACGACCTTCTTGTTGAGCAGCGCGCCGCCGATGGCGAGCGCCGGGATGATCATCAGGAAGCGCCCGATCAGCATGTCGAGGCCCAGCGTGGTGTTCCAGAAGGGGGTGTTGGCGTTGAGCCCGGCGAAGGCCGAGCCGTTGTTGCCGCCGCCGCTGGTGTAGGCGTAGAGGATCTCGCTCAGCCCGTGCGGCCCGGCGTTGTTGAGCGAGGCGACGCCATACGGCGCCACCGCCGCCCAGGCCGAGAAGCCGAGCAGGATGAGCGGGAAGATGAGGATGTAGAGCGCCGCCAGCTTCATCTCGCGCGCCTCGATCTTCTTGCCGAGGTACTCCGGCGTGCGCCCGACCATCAGGCCGGCGATGAAGACGGCGAGCACGACGAACACCAGCATGCCGTAGAGGCCGGCGCCGACGCCGCCGAAGATCACCTCGCCGAGCTGGATGTTCAGCAGCGGCACCAGCCCGCCGAGCGGGTTGAAGCTGTCGTGCATGCTGTTCACCGCGCCGCACGAGGCGTCGGTGGTGACGGTGGCGAAGAGGGCCGAGTTGGCGATGCCGAAGCGCGCCTCCTTGCCTTCCAGGTTGCCGCTCGACGCATCGACCGCGAGGCCGGCGGTGGTCGGGTTCGGCTGGCTCTCGGCGTGGTACGCCACCGTCACGCCGACCAGGAACAGCAGCGCCATGGCGGCGAACAGCACCCAGCCCTGCTTCTGGTCGCGGGCCATGCGGCCGTACGTGTAGGTGAGCCCGGCCGGGATCAGGAAGATGGCCAGCATCTCCAGCCAGTTGGTGAACGGGTTGGGACTCTCGAACGGATGCGCGCTGTTGGCGTTGAAGAAGCCGCCACCATTGGTGCCGAGCTGCTTGATGGCCAGCTGCGAGGCCACCGGCCCGCGCGCGATGGTCTGCGCGCCGCCGTCGAGCGTCGTCACCACCGCGCTCGGCGCGAAGGTCTGCGGCACGCCCTGCCAGACCAGCAGCGCGGCGAGCAGCAGCGACAGCGGCAGCAGGAGGTAGACGATGCCGCGGATCAGGTCGGCCCAGAAGTTGCCGATCGACCGGCTGCCCTCCGGCCCGGGACGGCGGGTGATGCCGCGCGCCAGCGCCAGCGCGACGCCGATGCCGACCGCCGCCGAGGTGAAGTTGTGCCAGGCGAGCCCGGCCATCTGGCTCAGGTAGCTCATCGTCGTCTCGCCGCCGTACGACTGCCAGTTGGTGTTGGTGGTGAAGCTGGCGGCGGTGTTGAAGGCGAGGTCGGGCGGCACGGCGGCGAGGCCCTGCGGATTGAGCGGCAGCAGCGCCTGCAGGCGCAGCATCGCATAGGTGACGAGCAGCGAGGCGAGGCTGAAGACCAGCATCGCGAAGGTGTACTGTCCCCAGGTCTGCCCCTGCTCCGGCTGCACGCCGCAGAGGCGATAGAGCAGTCGCTCGAGCCAGCCGAAGACGTGCGCCAGCGGGCGCCGCGGGCCCTCGTAGACGGCGTACATGTACGCGCCGATCGGCCGGGTCAGCGCCGCGATGACGAGCGCGAACAGTCCGATCTGCAGCCAACCGTCGATGGTCATTTCACACCCCTCAGAAGCGCTCGGGGCGCAGCAGCGCGTAGAGCAGGTAGCCGGTGAGCAACACCGCCAACGCGGCGCCCAGCGC
>JANRJF010000273.1:0-25605 GCA_033764095.1 Deltaproteobacteria bacterium
GGCGGCGCGCCCGACGCCGGCGCGCCACCCGGCGGTGCGCGCCGCGCGCGGCCCGCGCCGCGTGCATCGCGCCACGCCGCACTGAGGGAGACCGATGCTGTTCGTCGCCGAGTACGAGTTCGGATGGGAGGCGCTGTCGGCCGTGGTGGCCAAGCGCCTGGAATGGGGCGAGGTGCAGCCGGAGGGCTTTCGCTTCGTCGGCGAGTACGTCTGGCAGGACCGCGAGCCGCCGTTCCGCGGCGTCGCGATCGTCGACGTCGACGACGTCGACGCGCTGAACGCCTTCCTGCTGCACTACGGCCCGACGCTGAAGATGGCGCTGCACCCGGCCACCGACGTCGCCTCCGGCATCGCCCAGGTTCGGCACGGCGGCGAGTCGGGCCGCCGTGCCGGCGGCGTGCGCGGCGGCCGCGCCAGCCGGCCGCGCGCCGCGAGGCCGCGATGAACACCGCCACGCCCGCCTGGATGGGCGAGGTCGACCTCGCTCAGATCGGCTTCCCGTTCGCCGTCGAGCCCGGTGTCGTGCACAAGACGCCGGGCCTCACCTACAAGACGACGCCACTCGGCCCGCTGCAACTGGATGCCTATCGGCCCGCCGCCGAGGGGCCGCATCCGCTGGTGGTGATGATCCACGGCGGCGGCTGGCGGCAGGGCGGGCGCTACCAGATGGGGCTCACCAAGTGGGCCGCGTATCTCGCCGCCGGCGGCCTGGCGGTGGTGTCGATCGACTATCGCCTGGCGCCGCACACCACCTATCCCGATTCCTTCCAGGACTGTCTCGACGCGGTCGACTGGGCGGTCGAGCACGCCGACGCGCTCGGCGCCGACGCCAGTCGCGTCGGGCTGTGGGGCGACTCGGCGGGCGGACACCTGGCGCTGCTGCTGGCGACCTCGCAGACCGCGCCGCGCTACGACGGCCCGCGCCTGCGCCACGGCGCCGAGCGGCTGCGCGCCGTCGCCGCACTCTATCCGCCCACCGATCTGCTGGCGCTGCACAGCGCCGAGCAACCGCTCGGCACCCGCACGGTGGCCAACTTCGTCGGCGCCGAGCCGAGCGCCGCGCCGGAGCGCTGGCGCGCCGCCTCGCCGATCGAGCACGTACACGCCGGACTGCCGCCGATCCTGCTGCTGCAGGGGACGCGCGACCTGCTGGTGCCGGACACGCAGGCGCGCCGCTTCGCCGCCCGCCTGGCCGAGCACGGCACACCGCACCGGCTGGAGATCGTCGAGGGTGGCGTGCACGGCTTCGACCGCATCGCCCCCACCGAGCGGGCGAAGACGCTGATCGCCGACACGCGCGACTTCCTGCGCCAACATCTCACGGCGGAATGACGGCGGAGACTGCCCGCCACGACCCCGTTCGGCGGGCTAGGCGACCCCTTCCTTTTCGGCTAACCGTCCGCGCATGACTGCCAGCGTCGAGGACCTCGCCCTGCCTCTGCCCGCCATCGCCTACGGCTCCGAGGAGCACAAGGAGCTCTTCTGCCGTACCTTCATCGAGACGCACGATCCGTTCGAGGTGGAGAAGATCGCCTGGCCCGACCTCGACGACAGCGCCGTGCAGCGGCTGCGCAGCATGCCGTTCTGGCAGGAGGCGATCTCGACCGAGGCCGACGTCGCCCGCAAGGTGCAGGCGCTGGCCCCCTACGAGCGCGATCCGCTGCTGCACGAGGCGATCGCGATGAACGGCTTCGAGGAGGGACGCCACTCGCGCATGCTCGACCACATGCTGGCGCACTACGGCATCGAGCGGCCGCCGGTGCGCGAGGAAGCGCTGTCCGACGACCCGCTGTGGGACTTCATGCGGGTCGGCTATGGCGAGTGTTTCGACTCGTTCTTCGCCTTCGGCCTCTTCCGCCTGGCTGGCGAGTCGGGCCTGTTCCCCACCGCCCTGCTGCGCTGCGTCGAGCCGATCATGCGCGAGGAGGCGCGCCACATCCTCTTCTTCGTCAACTGGATCGCCTATTGCCGCGCCCAACAGCCGGGCCCGCGCAAGCTGCTGCACATGGGCCACTGCGGCCTGGCCCTGGCGATGCAGGTGTGGGGACGAGTGAAGACCGCGATCGCCGCGGCGCGCGGCGGCGGCGACGGCGGCGCGACCAACGAGGACGACTTCATGCTCGGCGTGAAGGACTCGCTCGACGTGGTCAGCTCACCGCGCCAGTTCCTGCAGGTCTGCCTGCACGAGAACGACCTGCGGCTGGCGCCCTACGATCCGCGCCTGCTGCGGCCGAACTTCGTGCCGCGCATCGCGCGCACGCTGGCGCGCGTCGTGCCGTGAGGGAAGCTGTCAGCTGTCAGGCGTCAGCTCTCGGCGCGGCGGGATCCGACCGTGCGGCGGCTGCAGAAAGAGGGCCGGCGGCGCCGCCGCGGCATTGCGCTCAGCTGATTGCTGACGGCTGCCCCGGGCAGCTGACAGCTGATCGCTGACAGCTGACCGCTGCTTCACTGCACGCGCACGATCAGGCGGCTCGGGGGGCCCAGGTTCGGGGCGACAGTACCGCGCCCTTTGTCGCGCACGCGGACGGTGACCAGCGTGTCGCCGGGCGGAAACTCCAGCAGCGTGTCGACCAGCACGCAGAACTGCGCCTCGGTGGCTGTGTCGACGCAGGCGTAGTCACCGTTGGCGTCCTTGGCGCAACTGGCCGCGCAGTTGCGCGCCTGCGGCTGGCCGGTCCCGTCGACGAAGCGGCAGCCGAGATCGTTGAGCGCGTCGACCACCGCGGCGCTGTCGTCGAAGCGCGGCGGATCGATGCCCGGCACGCCACCGACCAGCGGCGGCGCCACGTCACACACGTCGGTACTGCCGTTGCCGAGCGGCCGCGTCGCCTGCACCTGCAGCGCCGGCGCGTCGCCGTCGGCAAAGCTGTCGGTACCGACGGAGAAGCCCGACGCGCCGGGGGCGGCCTCGACCACCAGGCGGAAGCCGAACCCGAAGGCGCGTTGATAGATCGGTACGCCGTCCGGATCGGTGCCGATCGGCGATTGCAGCACGTCGTCGGCCGAGGTCATGCCGAAGAACACGACGCGCGGCCCGATCGCCGGGGTCATCGTGAGCGTCGGCGTCGCGCTCGGCGTCGCCGTTGCGGTCGGGCTCGGGGTCCCGACGCTCGGCGTCGCCGTCGGCGCCGCGCCGCAGCCGCCGAGCAACGCGTTCACTCCGGCGACCAGATCGGCCACCGCCACGCTGCCGTCGCCGTCGGCGTCGGCCGCCGCGCACTGATCGAGCGAGGCGCCGCCGAGCGCGATCGAGACCGCCAAGACGACGTCGTTGACGGTGACCTCGCCGTCGCCCCCGCAGTCGCCGGGACACGCACCGTACACGCGCGTGACCGACAGCAGCAGCGCAAGCGCGGCACGGAGCAGCAGCGACATCATCGGTGGGAGATGAGCCGGGTGGCGCGTTTGCTGCGCCACCCGGCTGGTTCGTTTCGCGCCACCGCGCCGCGCGCCGGCCTCAGGCCGCGGCGCCGTTCTGGGTCGCGACGCTGCCCACCGCCAGACCGAGCAGCAGCAGCGGGATCAGGATGATCAGCACCTGCACGATCCAGCCGACGATGCAGACGGCGATGGCGCGGCCGGTGCTGTCGTAGTCGAGCGCCTGGCGCACCGCCACCACCATCGCCGCCAGCGACCAGAGGGCGCTCACCGCCGCCGCCAGCGTGCCGATGCCGGGGATCACGCCGAGGGCGCGCAGCAGGCCGGGGGCGCTGGCGAATCCCAGCGTGCGCAGCAGCTGGCCCAGATCGGCTTCGGTGGTCGGCTGCGGCAGAAGTCGCGTGCCCACCCAGTAGGTGATGAACGACCAGACGTACCAGCCGACCAGGCTGAGGACGGCGCCGAAGACGAAACCCATGGCGCCCATCTCGCCGATGCTGCCAATGCCGCCGGCGAGGCTGGAGAGCAGCACGACGCCGGTCGCCTGGCCCATCGCCGTGGTGTCGGCTTCGACTTCCTCGTACAGCGACGCGTCCAACTTCGCGGCGCGAATCATCCGGTCGACCATCGACGCCATGCAGCTTCCTCCCGGCGCGAGGCTCTAGCAGATCGGCTCGGACGGAGCGATGCGGCGACTTGGCGATCAGCGATCGGCGATCAGCGCCTCAGTCGGTCGGGCAGCCCACCAGCGCCCGCGTGACGCCGGCGACGACGTCGTTCACCGCGACGCGGCCGTCGCCGTCGATGTCGGCGAGCGGGCAGCCCGGCGCGCTGCCGTCGGCGAGCACGAAGCCGACGGCGCGCACCAGCTCGTCGACGGTGATCGCGTGATCGCCGTTGCAATCGCCGCCGCACAGGCCGTCGGGGATCATCCCGACCTGCAGCACGTCCTGGTTCTGCCACAGGTCGATGCCGCGATAGCCGCGCCGCCGGTCGGCGAAGCCCGGCGCCTCGACGTGGATCAGAATGGTGTCGGCATCGCGCAGCTGCAGCGTGCAGGCGATGTTGCCGTCGTTGTCGGCGACGCCGCTGACTGCATCGCGCGGGCTGCTGCACGAGTACGGCGCTCCGGCGATCGGCAACGCGCTGACCAGATTGAAGACGTGCAGCTCGGTGGTCTTCTCGCCCAGCGCGCCGGTTGGCTCGGGCGTCGGCGTGGCGGTCGGCGTCGGCGACGGCGTGAAGGCGAGCGGGCACAAGGTCACGTACTGGTCGCCAGCGGTGACGTCGACGACGCGCTCCGGCCAGCAGCCGAAGGGGCTGCAGAACTCGACCTGCAGCGTGTAGCTGCCGGGTGGCACCGTGAACTCGACATTGCCGTCGTCGAGGCTGGTGCGGCGGGTGATCGCGAGCGGCCGCAGGGTGACGGAGACACCACGCATGGCGCCCTGGCACCCGGCGGGATGCTCGGCGACGTGCACGACCAGGCGGCCGAGCCCGTCCCCTGTCGGGGTCACACTCGGCGTCGGGGTTGTCGCCGGCGCCGGTTGGGTCGCCAATGCCAGGACGGCGACGAGCGTCAGGGTGCGGAGCGGCAGGCAGCGGGGCGCCATCGGCAATCCTCCAGGCGGCGACTCGGCGAGAAGGATGCGCGATGGCGCGCGTCTGCTGCACGGCAATCAGGCGCCCAGCGCCGGGCCCATCAGGTCGACGAAGTTGTCGCAGTAGAAGCGCTGCCGCGCCGTCTCGCCGACGGCGCCGAGGCTGGCCTCGAAGCGGCGGATCGGATTGCGGCCGCCCTCGACGTGCGGGTAGTCGGAGGAGAACAGGCAGACCTCCTCGCCGGCCTGCTCGATGATCCAGCCGACCGGCTCGGTCGGATACGGCGTAGCGCGGATCTGCCGGCGCACGTACTCGCTGGGGCGCAGCGCCAGGGCGCGCAGGCGCTCCTCGGTCTTGGCAAACGCCTCGAGCGCCGACTCCATCTGCCGCATCCAGCTCGGCAGCCAGACGGCGCCCTGCTCGATGACGCCGATCTTGAGGCGCGGGAAGTGGTCGAGCACGCGGTCGAAGATCATCGTCGCCAGCGTCTGCATGGGGGGGAACGGAATCGCCATGTAGTCCACCGAGCGGAAGTTCTCCGCCCCGCCGTGGAAGTCGGTGACCATCGGCAGGCCGTTCTTGAAGTAGCTCGGGTCGAGCAGCCGGCCGCCGCCGCCGACGTGGAAGACGATCGGCACGCCGGCCTCCTGCGCCGTCGCCCAGACCGGGAAGAGCCCGGTGTGGCTCGGCGAGTGGCCCGGCGGGCAGGCGGACGGGATCATCAACGCCCTGCAGCCGGCGCGGATCGCCTCGGCGGCCATGGCCTCGGCGCGGTCGAAGTCGGCGAGCGGCACATAGCCGACTGCCAGCAGGCGGCGGTCGACGCTGCAGAAGTCGACCATGGCGCGATTGTGCGCGCGCGCCACGCCGTAGCAGAGGTCGAGGTCGCCGTCGTGCTCGACGTGCACCAGGTACTTGTTGAAGAAGGTGTTGAACACCAACTGGCTCTGGAAGCCGAGCAGGTCGAGCGCGCGCGAGCGATCCTCCTTGATGAACGAGCCGATCGCGCTCCAGTTCTTGCGCAGCATCACCTCGGCCTCGGCGGCGACGCGATCGGCCGGGTCGCGATGCCGCGCCCGCCAGCGCTCGATATGCGAATCCTCACCCGGTTTGACGGTGCTGACGTACACCCGGCTCATGCGTGCCCGCACGCTCGGATCGGCGAACGGCTCGAACCAGTCCGGCGTCTCGACCACGTGCGCGTCGGCATCGTGGATCACCCGGCCTTCGGCGTAGGGCATGGGCACCTCCCGGCGGCACCGTAGTCCGGTGCGAGGCGGCCCGACAAGCGCCGGGAACGGCCGCGCTTGACTCGCGGCAACCAAGCGCCGAGTAGTGCGGGGTTCCCGATGACGCGCTGGATCGCAAGCGTAGCGGCGCTGCTCGCCGCGGCCGCCGCCCTGCTCTGGTGGCATCAGGCCCGCACCGCGGCGCCGGCGCGCGTCTTCGTCTCGAACTACCGCTCCGACACCGTGTCCGTGGTCGATCCCGAGCTGGGGCGCGAGATCACGACGATCGCGGTGGGCGACGGACCGATGGGGCTGGCGCAGCGCCCGAGCGGCACGCGCGAGGTGGCGGTGGCGAACTCGACCGCCAGCCAGGTGACGCTGGTGGATCCGCGCAGTTTCGCCATCACCGGCACGGTGCCGGTCGGCAAGGGACCGGAGTTCATCGCGTTCAGCCCCGACGGCGCGCTGCTCTATGCCACCAGCCCGTACGATCAGACGTTGACCATCGTCGACATGGCGCAGCAGCGCCCCGCCGGCGACCCGGTAAAGTTCGATCACCGGCCGAGCGGGCTCGCCGTCGCCCCCGACGGCACGCGCGTCTACGTGCTGCTCAAGGATGCCCGGGGCGAAGTGGCGGCGCTCGACCCCGCCAGCCGCGCCGTGGTCGGGCGGGTCGCGGTCGGCAAGTCGCCGACCGGCATCGCGCTCAGCAGCGACGGCACGCGGCTGCTGGCGGCGAGCTTCGACGACAGTGCGATCAGCGTCGTCGACACGTCGACCCTGGCGGTGGTGGCGACCATCGCGGCGCCGACCGGGCTCGGTCTGATCGCCCACCCATCGCAGCCGTTGGTGTACTCGCTGGCCAGCTTCGACGACCAGATCGCGGTGGTGGACTTCGCCCGCGGCGAGGTGGCGGCGGCGTTCGCGGTCGGGCAATGGCCGACCTTTGGCGCGATCAGCCCGGACGGCCGCACGCTGTACGTCCCCAACGAGGACTCCGACAACCTCGCCGTGATCGACACGGCGTCGCAGGCGATCACCGTTCGCATCGCCGTCGGCGACGAGCCGGCCCACGCGCTGGTCGTACCGGCCGACTGAACCGCGCAGAGGCTGTGCGCTATATCGCACGGAGTCTCGCCGGCTCGTTTGCCGCACGCATTGACACTCTTGCGTCGGTCCCGTTTGCTGGCGGTTGCCTTTTGGGGGAGTCCCGACCACGGACAGGGCTCGCGTTCGCGCGGGCCGCAGAGAGAGAGACAGAGGGAAAAGGTATGCGAAAGAGTCATTGGATTGCGGCTGGTGCACTTCTGCTCAGCCTCTCCGCGACGGCCGCGCTGGCCGCCGACGGCGAGCCGGGCAAGGCGGGCAAGTACCAGTCGAACATGGTCAACGCGTCGGCCGACTGCACCACGCCGACCGAGTTCACCGGCGGCGCCCTGCCGTTCGCGGCCTGCCCGGCCACGGACAACCCGAGCTGCACGTTCGGCGACAAGGGCCAGGCGAAGGTTCAGGCCAAGGCCAAGGACGACGTGTCGCTGGCCCTGAAGATCAAGGGCCTGGAGAACTGCCCTGACGGCACCGTGCTGCAGGCGTTCGCCAGCTTCAAGTCCACTACCAACAACTGCACCGTCAGCGGTCGCTGCACCACCACGTCGATCCCGGCGTTCCCGATCCCGGGCGCGACCTGCACCGTCAGCGGCGGCGGCTGCCAGCTCAAGACCACGCTCAACACGCTCATCCCGAACCTCATCACCCCGGGTGAGAACACCGCCATCGAGCTCGGCACGATCGGCGTCGGCGTCGGCACCGTCAACGTCGCCGTTGCCGGCCTGCTGGTGCCGTAAGAGAAACTCCGCACGACTCCACCGCGAAGGGCGAGGCCGCGACCACAGGGTCGCGGCCTTTTTTTTGCCCCAGCGCGGGAGGCGCACCTACAGGGCCGCGACCTCGACGCGCGCGTCGTTGAAGCAGGCGCCACCGCCGACGTCGGTGAGCGCGTCGGCGATCAGCGCCGTCGCGGTGGCGCCGTTCAGCGTGCTCGCCTGCCACAGCCCCTTGGCGAGCGTGACGACGCCGCGCCGCAGGTCGCGGCTGCAGCGCAGCGGTACGTGGACCTCGCCAAGCGCGTTGAACACGCGCACCGCGGCGCCGTCGCGCAGGCCGCGCGCGGCGGCATCGTCGGGATGCATGGCGAGCTCGGCGCGGCGGCCGTTGAGCTCGCCGAACACCGAGTTGACGGTGCGGTCGGAGGCCGGTGTGAGCAGCGTCAGCCCCTCGCCGTCGGGCATCGGCGTGTAGGCCACTGGACCGATCTCCGGCGGACAGAGCTCGATGCGGCCGCTCGGCGTGGTCGGGAAGCTGTTGACGAATGGGATGCACTCGGCGGCGCCGGCGAAGCGCACCGGCAGCACGCGGTCGCGGCGCAGCGTCGCCAGGTCGTCGGCCGCCAGCGCGTCGTCGAGCAGCGCCGTCTCGTCGGCCTGCGACAAGCCATCGTCGAAGCCCATCGCCCGCGCCAGGCGGGTGAAGAGCTGCGGGTTGCTGAGCGCCTCGCCACACGGCGCGATCACCGGCTCGGAGAGCTGCGTGACGTAGTGCCCGTACGACTTGTGCAGCTCGGTCTGCTCGAAGATGGTCTGCGCCGGCAGCAGCACGTCGGCCCAGCGCGCCGTGTCGGTGAGCACCTGCTCGTGCACGACGGTGAACAGGTCCTCGCGCGCCAGCCCGCGCAGGATGCGCGCCTGCTCGGGCGTCGAGGCGACCGGGTTGGCGTTGTAGACGAACAGCGCCCGCACCGGCGGCGTCTGCGGCTCGGTGAGCACGCGGCCGAGCTGCACCATGTTCACCTGCCGCACCGGCTGCGCCAGCTCGGGGCGCGTCACCCGCTCGCGGCGGATGGCGTGCGCGCGGCTGAGGCTCATCGTCAGCCCGCCGCCGCGCACGCCGAACTTGCCCGCCACCGCCGGCCAGGCGAGCACGGCGCGCGCCGCCTGGCCGCCGTTGTACGTGCGCTCCAACCCCCACCCGCAGCGCAGCACGGCGGGGGAGGCGGCGAGGTAGGCGTCGAGCAGGCGCTCGATGTCGGCGCGCGGCACGTCGCACTCGGCGGCGGCGCGCTCGAGCGTGAACGGCGCGGCGCCGCGCGCCAGCTCGTCGAACCCGTTGGCGTGCGCGGCGAGGAAGGCGGAGTCGGCGGCGCCGCGGCGGATCGTCTCGTTGATCAGCGCCAGCGCCAGCACCGCGTCGGTGCCGGGGCGCGGCGCCAGATGCAGGCTCGCGCCGCGCGCCAGCGGCGTGCGGCGCGGATCGATCACCGCGACGAAGGCGCCCGCTGCCTGCGCGGCGCGCACCTGCGGCACCAGATGGATCGAGGTGGCGGACGGATTGACGCCCCACAGCACGATGGCGCGCGCCAGCGGATAGTCCTGCGGCGGGACACCGCCCATGCCGCCGTAGAGGCCGCGCTGCGCCGTGCCGGTGGGCATGGCGCAGATGGTCTTGAGCAGCTCCGAGGCACCGAGGCGGGCGAAGAAGCGCGCGTCCGCCGCCTCCTCGCCGAGCACGCCGTTCGAGCCGCCGTAGTGATACGGCAGGATCGCCTCGCCACCGTCGCTGGCGATGATGCGGCGGAAGCGCTCGGCGATCAGCCCGATCGCGTCGTCCCAGCTGAGGCGTTCGAAGCGCGCCGCGCCCTTGGCGCCGACGCGGCGCTGCGGATGCAGCACGCGCAGCGGCGAGTAGACGCGCTCCGGGTAGCGCCGCACCTTGGCGCAGATGTAGCCGTCGGTGAGTGGATTGCGCCGCGAGCCGTCGACGCGGGTGACGCGCCCCGCCTCGACCGTCACCGCCAGGCTGCAGGTGTCGGGGCAGTCGAGCGGGCAAACCGAATCGAGCGTCGCCATGCGCGACCCCTAGCCAGGCGCGCGGCGGGCGACAACCGCTCTCCACCGATGTGGTGGCGCGGACTCCGGTTGCAGCTCGGCGGGCGTGCCGCCGTAGCGCGGCCCTGCGTGGCCGCATCCGAAAGTAGCGCGGCCCTCCGTGTCCGCCTTCGAAAGTAGCGCGGCCCTCCGTGGCCGCATCCGAATGATGGTGGCGCGGGCTCCAGCCCCGCGACAAAGATCGGCGACAAGCGCCGATCGACCATGGACGAGGTACGCCTCGTCCAGCGCGTGCGGCGCGAATCGACGAGCTCGTGCACAGAGCTGGAGCCCTGCGCCACCGTCATTCGGATGCGGCCACGGAGGGCCGCGCTACCGGGCGAGCGGCTGGGCGAGCGGCTGGGCACGCGACGGGCACGCGAAGGCCGCGCGTTCGCGGCCGCGCTACCAACCTGCCCGGGGCTGGGCTACGGACTTCGATATGGAGATCCGACTGGACTACGGGCGCAGCGGGCTGACCGTGACTCTGCCCGACGACCTCGACGTCGTCGTGCTGGAGCCGCACCCGGTGACGCCGCTCGCCGACCCCACCGCCGCCGTCGCCGCGGCGCTGGCGGCGCCGATCGGCACGGCGCCGCTCGCCGAGCTGGCGCGCGGGCGGCGCGACGCGGTGGTGGTGATCTCCGACAAGACCCGCCCGGTGCCGTACGGCATCGTGCTGCCGCCGCTGCTGGCGACGCTGGAAGCGGCCGGCATCGCACGCGAGCGCATCGAGATTCTCGTCGCCACCGGCCTGCACCGCGGCAACACGCCGGAGGAGCTGGCGGCGATGACCAGCCCGGCGATCGTCGCCGACTACCGCATCCGCAACCATGTCGCGCGCGACGCGGCGCAGCACGTCCACCTCGGCCGCACCGAGCGCGGCACCGAGCTGTGGATCGACCGCGGCTATGTCGCCGCCGATCTCAAGGTCATCACCGGCCTGATCGAGCCGCACCTGATGGCCGGCTACTCCGGCGGCCGCAAGGCGGTGGCGCCGGGCTGCGCCGGCGTCGACACCATGCGCAGCCTGCACGGCGCCGCCATGCTGGAGGGCCCGATCGGGCCGGGGCTGATCGCCGACAATCCCTTCCACCGCGAGCTGGTCGGCATCGCGCGCCGCGTCGGCGTCGACTTCATGTGCGACGTCACCATCAACCGCCGGCGGCAGTTGCTCGGCGTCTACGCCGGCGACCTCGAGGCGGCGCATGCCGCCGGCGTGCGCGCGGTCGAGCAGCACGCCGGCGCCGACGCAGCGCGCCCGGCCGACGTGGTGATCACTTCGGCCGCCGGGTTCCCGCTCGACGACACCTACTACCAGTCGATCAAGGGCCTGATCGCGGCGCTCAACGTCGTGCGGCGCGGCGGCACCATCATCCTCGCCGCCGCCATGACCGAGGGCATCGGCAGCGACGAGTTCCAGCGCTTGCTGAACGAGGCGAACGGGCCGGAGGACTTCATGGCGCGCATCACCGCACCCGGCTTCTTCAGTATCGACCAGTGGATGGTGCAGCACCTCTGCCAGGTGCGCCGCAAGGCCGAGGTGATCGTCGTCAGCCACGGCCTGGCGACGCGCGACACCAGCCGCCTGATGGTGGACACCGCGCCGACGGTCGAGGCGGCACTGGCGCGCTGTCAGGCGAAGTACGGCGCGCGGCCGCGCGTCACCGTGCTGCCGGAAGGCCCCTACGTGCTGCCAACCGTGCGCGGCCGCAAGCTGGCGCTCGGCACCGCCTGGCTCGACGACGCGGCCTGAGCGGCAGCGCTCTACGGCGCTTCGACCGGTACCGGCCCGATACTACGGCCAGTGCCGTCCAGCAGACGCACGAGCAGCGGCCGGCCGCGCAGGGCGGCAGCATCGGTTTCCAGCCGCAAGTCGCGCGGCAACGCGAGATCGATTGCGGTCCCCGGCAGCGCAGGCGCTCGATCATCAGCCGCGTCCGCTTCGACGACGCGCAGGCCGCGCACCGCGCCGTGCGGCTGGGTATCGGCGAGGACGCGGCCAGTCCCCAGGTTGACGATCTGCGTGCGCTGCACGATCTGGCCCGGCAGCGCGGGCAGGCGCAGGTCGGCGATCCAGTCCGCGGCGCTCACGGCGTCGCGCCGCGGACGGATGATGTAGAGCAGCGCCGGGAGCGGACGCGTGCGCCGCGTGCGCAGCGTGAACCCGGCGTAGCTCCCGGCCGGTTGGAATTGCGCTTCGATCTCGGCCACCAGCGGTTGGTGCTCGATCGACCTGCCCCTCGTCCACTGGAGAACGGCGAGCGGGTTGGTCACCGCCCAGGCATTCGCGTGCGTCGCGATGGCGTCGATGATGTGCTGTTGCTGCGCGGCGTCGAGGATGACCATCCAGACGTTGGGATTGACGTGGGTCGGCGGCGCGACGCCGCTCCACAGATAGAGGCTGTCGAGCGGCGGCAGGCCGATGAATGTGTCGGCCGTGGCGAGGTTGAAGGTCAACCAGCGCAGCAGCGCCGCTTGCGCCTCCGGCAGCCGCACGCGCGCGGCGCCCGGCAACCCGAGCGCGGTCAGACGCGCGTACGCCCGGCCGGCCCGCAGCGCGGCGGCCCCCTGCAGCGCGCCGACCAATGCCAGCGCACCGAGCGCGAGCGCCGCACCGGCGGTGTGGCGCCCGAGCCGGCGCGGCGACGCGCGCATCACCGCCAGCGCGTCGTGAAGCGCGACCGCGCCGGCAACGATCAGGAGCACCGTGGCACAGGTGACCTGTGTGCCGGATACCGGGTACACCTGCAGGCTGTTGAGCCACGTCACCGCGGCGAGCACGCCGCGCGCGAATCGTTCCTCCGCCGGCATGTCCGCGCGCGGAAGCGTGACCAGCCAGACCAGCGGCAGTGCGACGCGAAACAACGGCGTGGCATCGCTGGAATACCCGCCCAGCCCGTCTAACGCGGCGTCGACGGACCACACCGCGTAGGCGACGTAGGCGGCGAACGCCGCTCGCGCTCCCGCCAGCAGCCATGCGGTACGCACCGGCGCGACGCGCTCGCCGCGCGCCACCACCGCAGCGAAGGCAAGTGCGACGACGACGACGCCCAGTGCCGTCGCGTCCACCGGCAGACCGCGCGGCGCCACCGACAAGAACGGCAGCGCCTGGGCGAAGGGGACGCGCAACGCCGCGGCCAGCGAGCTGCCATGCATCATCACCGCCGCAAGGCACGACACGACCGCTGCGCAGCAACCGGCGGCAGCCCACCCGACGTCGCGCCAACCCAGCGCGCGATCTCCGGCCGGCCGCATCCACCACAGTAACGGCAAGGGGACCAGGGTCGCGAAGAGCGCGAAGCGCTGCGTCGCCGGCTCGCCGATGGTGCCGTGCGTCATGAGGACCGGCAGGGCGAGGATCGCGGCGCTGGTCGCGAGGTACAGCCAGGCCGCGCCGCGGCCGGGGAGCGCCGACGCGCACGCCAGCATCACCGCGAGGAGCGCAAAGACGCCGAGGTTGAGTTTCGTCATCAGCAGGCAGCCGACCACCACGCCCAGCGCAGCGCAGAGCGCGCTGCGCCGATGCGCGGTGAGCAGCGCCGCCAGCACCGGCAGGAGGCTGACCAGCGCGGTGGCCAGCGCCTGGGGATGACCGGGCTCATTCGCCAGGGCGCGGAGGTGCGTGGCGCTGAGCGCCAGCACGACTCCCGCCAGGACGACGCTGCGGGTCAGGCGCGCCGCGCAGAACGCGGCGAGGCCGGCGCTGGCGGCCCACGCGCCAACCGTCAGCAGCCGGATCGTGTCGGTCTGCACCGCGACCCCGAGGCCGCGCAGCACGGCGGCGCTGAACAGGTACGAGAACGGCCCGTATTGCGTAAACACCTCGTCGTACAGCGGCACCCCCTGTACGAACTGCGCCAGCGTCAGGGTGAGGAAGCCCTCGTCGTCGTAGAGGCGGAAGCCGCTGAAGACGACGAAATACGCGTACGCAGCCGATAGGCTGGCAATCGCTGCCAGCGCCGCGGCGACCGCGAGCCGTTCGATCGAGCTCGGCGGTCGCCGATCACCGCTGGTGTCGGTCATCGACCCATTTGCGTCCGATTCACACGCAGACGCACAGGTGTGAACATCCTGCACCAGTACAGAGATCACTGGAGCAGCCGTTGCCGTCGTCGCAATCCGCATCGCCTGTGCAGCGGTCGATCGGGCAACCGTCGAGCAGTGCGCCGACCGCGGAGACCAGGCAAGCGATGCTCGGCCGGCCGTCGCCGGGGCCCGCCGCGCAATCGGAATGGCAGAATCCATCGCTGCAGCCGCTCGCGTCCGCTTGGCCGAGTGCCAGGGCGACGCCCGCGACCAGCTCCTCGACGCTGACGCGCGCATCGCCGTTGCAGTCGCCGGCACACGCCGCCGGCGTAAAGGGCTGCAGATCGCGCAGCGCTGCGCTCCAGAGCGTGCCCGGAGCACCCACCGCGGCGACCAGGAAGAACAGGCGATCGCCGGCGACGGTCAGCTGCGACGCGGAGGCAGAGCCGAGCTGCTGCACGCGACCGGTGCGAGCCACCGTCGCATCGGTGACCCAGAGATCGGTGGTGAGGCGCAGCCCGCCGGGTTGGGTGAACAGCGCCGCGTCCGCGATGCTGGTCAGGTTCCCGGCCGCGACGCCGTCGAGCAGCCGCGTGGCACCGCCGGCGTCGACACGCCACAGGCCCCAGGGCTCGTCAGCGACCCGGGCGCCGAGCAGCAGTTGGTCGCCGACCGCCGCGAGCTCCGAGATCTCGCGGAAGGCGGCGAGTCGACGCGTCCCTTTGACCGTGCCGTCGCTCAGCCACAGGCCGTTGCGGTCCACCGTCCCGGCCACCGCGAAAGCGACGCCGCCATGGAACGGCGTCAGGCCGGAGACGCGCGCGCCGTAACCGAAGCCGTCGAGATCGTCCGGCAAGGGCGTCGCGGTCGCCCCGTCCGTCCAGTGGATGTACCCGTTGGCGGCGAAGGCGACGCGGTCGCCGGCGACGAGAAATTCGGTCGGATGGGCGTCGGGAATGCCGCCGATGGTCGCGAGATGGACGAGCGGCCGGTAGGAGGCCGCGTCGGCACGCGCCACTTCGAAGGCCTGGCAGCATTCCGTGCTGACGTTGAATGTCAGCAGCGTGAAGCCGGGGCCTGGGTCGATGCGCTCCAGCACGGGGTGATCGACGTAGGAGCTCGGCAGCGGAGTCTGCAACTGCACCGTCCCGGCGAGACGGCCGTCGGTTCTCCAGACCTCGCCCTCGCCGGCGGCAAAGTAGAGTGCGTCGCCCTCGACCGCCAGGGCATGCGGCCGCAACCAGGTGTGGCCGGGCAGCAGGTCGGTGAGACGCTGCGTGCCGGCCGGCGTACCGTCGCTGCGATACAGCGCCGTACCGCCGCTGCCGTCGGCGGCGACGAAGGCGATGCCGTTCTGCCAGGCAACCAGCTCGGTGGGGTTGGCGCCGGTCGGGCCGGGGATCAGCTCGACGACCTGGCGCGTACCGGCGGCGCTGCCATCGCTGCGCCAGAGCTCGCGGCCGCTCGCCGGGTCGACGGCGGAAAACCACACCGCCCCGGCCGTGGCGGTGATCCGAGAGATCCCGGTCGGCGCGTCGGCCGGGTTCGGCACGACGGGGTTTGCCGGCTCGATCGCCGCGAACAGCGCGGAGGTGAGGAGCGCGAGCGCCGCAACTGGCATGGGCCGAGCATGCGCCGCTGCCCTGCTCGGCCGCAAGCTTGGCGCTCGCACCGCGCGGCGACGCTGCATGAGCGGCGGGCGCCAGCTGCGGCGCACGCCGTCAGCCTGGCGGCGGCGAGCCGGCGACCGGCGCGGGACGGAGCTCGATCGGCACGTCGTCCGGCGCGACGATCAGACCCGCCGCGCGCGGTGAGCGGTCGGCGTTGGCGCGCACCGCCGGGTCGGCGTCGATGAAGAGGACCCGGCGCGACGCAGTCTCCCAGTCGGCGTGGAAGATCGCGTACAGCGCCGCCCACCCCGGGAACACCGCGGGCCGCGTGAAGGCGGCTACGCCGGCGAACGGGCGGTTCTCGATGTAGACCGTCGCGCCATCCGGGGCGGCGGCGATGCGGTCGCGCATGGCCCCAAGCGCGTAGTCGAGCGCAGGCCGACCGGCGGCGGTGAGGTCCTCCGCCGGCGAACGCCACGCGACGCGGGTCGCGATCGCGGCCAACCACAGCGCCAGCGCGAGACGAGTAATCCCCGGCGGAAGACGGATGCCGGCGCCGACGCGGTAGACCAGCAGCCCAACTAGCGCCGCCAGCAGCGCGGTCGCCGGGTAGTGATACCGCGGCGCCGTGGCGACGTAGAGCAGGGACAGTGGCGGAATCAGCGGCGAGCGCCCGATCGCAACTGCTCCGTAGCTGGCGGCAATCAACACCGCGAGCGCCAACGTGCGCTGTCGCCACGGCGAGCCGCCGCGCACGAAGACGCCGACTGCCACCGCAGCGAAGGCTGCCGCCGCGGCCCATTGCGATCCGTCGATCCGAGACCCGTCGGACGCGCCGCCAAGCACCTGGTCGATCCCGTAGACGCTCAGCATCGTCCCGAGCTCGACAGTCGTGAGCACCAAGCGCCAGCCCTGCGGAGCCGGTACGGCGGGAAACGCGGCCGCAAGAACACGGCGCACGTCCGCGGTGTCGAACGCGTTCTGGTCCCCAAACCAGTGGTAGCTCAGAGCGTACAGCGCCGGCGCCAGCGCCCAGAGCGAGAGACCAGCCGGCCACCTAGCGCGGAGCGGGCCCGGCGCCAGACACCAAAGGGCGATCGGGAGCGCGATTGCCATCCCCCCCCCCGAAGCTCAACGCGGACAACAACGCTGCGGCGACCCACAATGCACGCCGCATCCGGTTCCACGGTCGATCGGTGCTCGCGCTCGCCAAGATCGCGAGCACACAGAGGGTGACGACGACCTGACCCAGCACCGAGTACCAGCCGAGCGTGCCGTTCAGTACCGGCAGCGTTCCCCACCAGGCGGCGACGGCACATGCCAGCGGTGCGCTCATGGTCCAGCGCCGCACCAGGTGGAAGAGCGACAGCACCACCGTGAGATGGAGGACCAGCATGGCGGCGAAGAGCAGGCGCGGCGGCGCCGGTGCTCCAGCCACGGTCTGGATACCGACGAGGATGGCGTTCTGTGCGAACAGAATGTGCCCGCCGTATGGCGTCAGCAGGAATTCCGCGAGCGGAGCGGTTCGCGATCGATAGAGCTGTACGAAGTCGTCGGTGAAGTAGCCGTTGCGCAGGATCGGCGCGTAGGCGGCCGCAGCGAGCAGCACCGCCAGGGCGGCAAGCGCTGCCGTCCGACCCTTCACCGCAGGAACCCGAGGTCGCCGAAGTCGCCGTGCAGGATGGGCTCGGGATCGGCGCCGAGGTGGCGGGCGAGGATGGTCGAATAGACGGCGCGGAAGTCGGTGTGCACGTCGAGGTTGCCGTCGAGCACCAGCGCGTCGGCGGCGAGGTCGGGATAGGTGCCGTAGACGCCGCCGCGCACCGGGTCGCCGATGGCGAAGGCCACCGAGGCGAGGCCGTGGTCGGTGCCGAGGTCGTTGTTCTCCTCGGCGCGGCGGCCGAACTCGGAGAAGATCAGCGTCACCACCTTGCCGGCGAGGCCGTGGCCGCGCAGGTCGGCGTAGAACGCGGCGACCGCCTCGGCGGCCTCGCCGAGCAGCGCCTCGTGATAGGCGGCGGTGTCGGGCGGGCCGGCCTGCTGGTCGACGTGCGTGTCGAAGCCGCCGAGCCCCACCGCCAGGGCGCGAACGCCGCGCCGCGCGGCGATCAACGCGGCGCAGTCGCGCAACGCACCGGCAGTGTACGTATCGGGATAGGTGACGCCGGCGGCGACCGCGTAGGCGTCGTGGATCGCCTGCAGGTCGCCGCTCAGCTCCAGCACCTGCTGGCGCAGGGCGCGATGCCGTGTCGCCACCGTCCCGCTGGCGCCGGCGAGTGACTGCAGACGGTAGTAAGCGGTGTACAGCGCCGCGAAGTCGTTCGACGGATAGACGCCGAAGCCGTCGATCGAGCTCAACGACAGCGGCGATGCGTTGGCGCCGCTGAGCAGCAACGGCGCGCCGCTGAAGTCGATGCCGGCCGGCAGCGTGCCGGGGCTGACGCCGTCGAGGAAGCGGCCGAGCCAACCGGACGGCGCCTGCGGCGGTGCGGTACCGTAGATCTCGCCGCTGACGAAGTTCTGCTGGCTGGCCTCGTGGTCGAACAGGCCCTGCGCGTCGAGCGGGCAGCCGATGCCGTTCAACACCGCGACCTTGCCCTGGGTGAACAGCGGCGCCAGCGCGCGCAGGCCGGGGTTGAGGGCGAAGTCCTGTGCGTAGCCGGTGAGCGTCACCAGCCGCGCGCGCGGCAGCGCCAGGGTCGGCCGCAGCTGCCGGTAGCGGGCGTACTGACGCAGCGGCACGACGGTGTTGAGGCCGTCGTTGCCGCCCTGCAGGTTGAGCGCGACGACGACGGTGTCGGCCGGCGTCGCCAACTGCGCGGCGCGCGACGGGCGCTGCATGGCCGCGACGGCGCGTTCGAGGCCGCCCCAGGCGCTGCAGCCGAGCGCGGCGAGGGCGCCGCCGCGCAACAGGTCGCGTCGCGTCATCGCCATCGTCAGTTCACCTGGAAGTCCGGCGAGCAGAGGATCAGCCAGGCGGCGCCGCGCAGCTTCGCCTCGTCGACGTCCGGGCCGAGGTAGTCGAGCACCACCTGGCGGGTGGCCTCGTCGAGCGGCGCGGCGAGCAGGTCGCGCGCCAGCAGCTCGACGGCGACTTGCGGCCGCGCGCGCAGGCGCTGGCGGCGCAGCAGGTCGGCAGCGTTCCACTGCGCGTCGAAGTAGTCGTCGGTGTAGCCCGCGGCGAGCATGTCGGTGGCGGCGTCGCGCGTCGCGACATAGGCGGCGTTGACCAGGCCGCTCTTCTGCCCCGGTCGATAGAAGCTGAAGACCGACGGCGGATAGTACACCAGGTGCCCGGCGAGCATGGTCCAGTAGTACAGGGTGTTGCCGCCGCTGCGCGCGTCGAGCCCGCGCAGGGCGCCGACGATGTGCTCGATCGGCGTCTTGTACTGCGAGCGCAGCACCGCCGGGCTGGTGAACTCGGCATCGGTGACGATCGCCCGCACGACGGCCCGCAGGTCACCGTCGCTGGCGGTGAACACGGCGGCGACGCGGCCGACGTACCCGGGAGTCGGCGTCTCGGTGGCGAGCTTCTGGATGAGGATCTTGCTGATGAACGGCGCCGTGTTCGGATGGCGCATGAGGATGGCGACGACGCGCTCGACGTCGAAGGCGCCGCCGATCGCATCGGCCGGAATCGCCTCGCCGAGGATCTGCTTGGCCTCCGGGTCGTGCGCCCAGTCGGCGAACTCGGCCGGGGCGATGACCTCGGTCGGGTCTTCCTCGTCGGGGTCGCTCGGATAGTGCGGGATCCAACCGGTGAGCGCGCGCGCCACCGCCTTGACGTCATCCTCCGTGTAGGCGGGCAGCGGGCGGCCGTCGCCGCCGAGCACCAGCGTGCCGTCGGGGTTGAGGCGGTGCACGCCGAGGCTGAACAGCTGCAGCAGCTCGCGCGCGTAGTTCTCGTTCGGCGGGATGCGGTTGCCGAGCTCGTCCACCGCCTGGCCGTTGTTGTAGGCGTTGTCGAGGTAGATGAGCATGGCGTTGTCGCGCGTCATGCCGATCAGCAGGTCGCGGAAGTTGCCGAGCGCGTTGGCACGCAGCAGCTGTTCGTAGTCGCGCATCAGGGGGAGCGCCCCGACCTTGCCGTTCGAGACGGCGAAGTGCTCGTGCCAGATGAGCGTCATCTTCTCGAGCAACTGGCGGCGCGAGTAGGCCATGCGCGTCAGCCAGCGCAGCTGCCAGACGTCGCCGTCGTCGCTCGGGCCCGGCGGCGGACGGAAGCGGCGCTCGCCGAGGCGGTCGTCGATGCTCTCGGGGTGGAGCTGCTGCTCCAGGTAGGCGCCGGGGCCGAGACGCAGCGCCTCGTGCATGTCGCGCCGGCTCGGACCGAAGCCGAGGCGGCGCAGCAGGTGACCGGCGAGCACGCGCTGCTCGGTGCGCGTCGCCCGCACGGTCGCCAACGCCGGCGGAATGGGAGCGGCGGAGGCGACTGCGAGCAGCGCGGCGAGCAGCGCGAGTGGCGTGCGACCTGCGCGGCTGGACGCGCGACCGCGGCACTTGCCTCGCTCCGCCGCGTTGGCGCGCCCGCACCGGCCCGGCATCAGCGCATCGCCATGTCCTCGCTTTATACGGGCCCTCGCGCCGCCTGCAATCAGCCGTTGGGACCGGCGACGCGCACGTCGATCGACACGACCGGATCGTAATAGAGGTAGAAGCGGCCGCGAATCGTGTACGTACCCGCCGGCACCGCGGTGCCGGCGTCGTCCTTCAGGTCCCAGAACGCCTTGAGCTGGTACTTGAGCAGCGCGTCGTCGCGCTGTGGCGCGCCGGCGGGCAGGAACGGCTCGCCGCAGCCTTCCTCGCGGATGGTGCGCACCAGGGTGTCGCCGCGGTAGGCGTAGAGGTCGAGACAGGGATCGAAGACGCCGCCCGGGCGTTGCGTCTCGGTGACCGTGAAGCGCAGCTCGACGACGTCGGGCTGCTGGTAGGCGGCGCAGTCGGACTCCAGCGTGACGCGGTTGAAGTCGTCCGACCACTCGCCGCGGTTGATCGCCGCCGCGTCGCAGTAGTCGAGCGCGCTGGTGGCGAACACCTCGATGCTGAGCGACGGGCTCTGCTGGCCGTCGAGCGCCGCCCACACCGTCACCGTGCCGGCCTTGCGGCCGCTGAACACGCCGGCCGTGTCAAAGCTGCCGACGCTCGGATCGCTGCTCTGCCAGACCGCCTGCGCGGTGACGTCGCGGTCGAAGCCGACGTCGTAGAAGCCGACGGCGTGGAAGACCGCCTCGCCGCCGACGGCGACGACGCGGTCGGCGCCGTCCTGGTAGATGCTGAGGTTGGTCAGCGTCGCCTCGTTCACCACCCGCAGCGACACCGGCGCACTGGTCACGGCGCCGAGCGTCGCGTCGACCGTCGCCTCGCCGGCGCCGACCGCGCTGCCCGAGCCGGCGGCGTCGACGGTCAGCACGCCGCTGGCGTTGCTGCGCCAGGCGACGCGCGCGGTGACGTCCTCCCACTCGCCGGTGTCGTAGTGCGCGGTGGCGGCGAACTGCACCGCGTCACCGCGCAACAGGGTGAGGAAGTAGCCGCACTCGAAGCACACCGAGCCGTCGGCGCGGATCGGGCCATCGACGAACTGGTATGCCCAGCGGCTCGGATAGACCGCCAGCGAGGTGATGCTGGCCTGCTCGACGACGGTGAGCGGCAACGCGTCGCTGGTCACCGCGCCGAGCGCGGCGCGCACCGATGCGGCGCCGGCGGCGAGCGCGGTGAACTGGCCGCCCGCGATGCTGCCGACGGCGGCCGGATCGACGCTCCAGGTCACCTCGTCGGTGAGATCCTCGTAGTAGCCGGTGTCGAACTCGCCGATCGCCTGCAGCGGCAGCGTCGCACCGATGCGCAGCACCTGCGCGCACCACGGCGGCGGCAGCATCGCGTCGCTGGCCGGCGGCAGCGGCCGCGGCGCCGCCTCGGCGCGCGGGTCGTCGGGCGGGTAGTAGCAGCGCGTCTGCACGTACAGATGACGCAGGCTGGGCCGCTCGACGACGGTGAGCGCCAGCGGCTCGCTGGCGAGGCCGGCGAGCGTCGCGATGACGCCGGTGTCGCCCGCCGCGACCGCGCTGAGCGCGCCCCAGCTGTCGACCGTCGCAACCGCCGGCGCCGACGACGTCCACGCCACCAGCCAGGTGACGTCGACGCCGCTGCCGTCGGAGAGGATGGCGCTGGCGCGCGCACTCCCGTCCTGGCCGGTCACCAGGCGCTCGTTGCCGTAGACGGTGACGCGCAGCAGGTCGATCGGCTCGGTCGCCTGGCAGGGCTCGACGCACGCCGCGCTCTCGCAGTTGTCGCAGGCGAAGCACGAGGCGACGCAGGCGCACTGGTCGCCGGGATTGGCGCAGCCGTGATCGTCGCCGCACTGGTAGGGCAGCGCTTTGCAGAGCCCGTCCGGACCGCAGGCGGGATCGTGCAGATAGGCGCGCGACACGCAGGCCTGTTCTGGGCAGTCCTGGCAATCCGGGCAGCTCGGCACGCACAGGCAGATCTCCTCGGGACTGTTGCAGCCGCCGTCGTCGTTGCAGCGGTAGAGCTGCGTGCCGCACCCCTGTGGATCGAAGCGGCCGTCGCCGTCGCCATCGATCAGCGTGCGCCAGCCGTCGAACAGCTCGACCGGCACGCCGTCGCGGGTGATCAGGTAGACGCCGTTGGGGGCGAACACGGCGCGCATCGCGTCGCCGCCCACGGTGTAGGTCGAGGTGGCGCGCACCAGGCCCCAGGACACTTCCGCCAGCACCTCGGCGGCGCCGTCGTCGCCGACCTGGATCGGCACGACGAATTCCATCAGGTTGCCGTCGACGGTCTTGGTGAAGCGCAGCGCGTGCCGCCCCGGCGTCAGGCCGCTGACGCTGAACCGCCCGTCCTCGCCGGTGGCGCCGCGGATCGCGCCGTCGTCCACCACCCACTCGGCGCCGCCGAGACCGCGGTCGAAGCCCTTGCCGACGCCCGGCACACCATCCGGCGGCAGCGGCGCGAGACCGTCCTCGCTGCCCGACCCGACGTCGCTGCCGACCACCACCAGGCCGGACACCTGCGCCAGGCTGACCGGCGTGCGCGTGCGGGTCGGGGTGGCGGTCGACTGCGGCGTGCGCGTCGCCGTCACCGTCGGCGTCGCGCCGATGCCCAGGTCGTCACCGCCGCACGCCGCCAACCACAGCGCCGCGATCACTGCCCCCGCTGCCCGTCGCCCCTGCCTCGCTGCCTGTCCACCCATGCTGGCCTCCTGCGCAGAATTCGCTGCGGAGCCTGGCTAAACAAAACTTGTTAGCTTGTCAATCAATTTTGTTCTGTCTAGGGTCTGGCGCATGACCGCTCGGTCGCCGACGCGGAACGGCATCAAGGACATCTTCTACGAGACGCGCGTGCTCATGGGGCGCGAGTACACGCTGCGCCGTTTCGCCACCGAAGTGTTGGGCGGCACCATCGACCCGGTCATGCTCGGGTACATCGAGAAGGGCAAGCGCTTTCCGAGCGAGGCGCTGGTGCGGCGGCTGGCGGCGCTGCGCAAGCAAGACGCGCACGAGCTCCTCGCACTTTTGTGGCGCGACCGGCTGATCTACGCCTTCGGCCGCGAGCTGCGCCGCGTGCTGCAGGCACCGCGCGCGGTCGACGGCGTCGAGGACGCCGAGCTGGCGGTGGTGGTCAGCCAGGCGATCGCGGCGCTCGACGATGACGGCAGCTGGATGACCCTCACCGCCTGGCGCAAGGCCTTCCGGCGCGCCGGGCGCGGCAAGCGCGCCGTCGCGGTGCCCGAGCCGCTCGCCATGCAGGCCGAGACGGCGCTGCTGGAGCGCGGCCTGGTCGAGCGCAAGGGCAGCAAGGTGCGGCGCAAGGGACGCCACTTCACGCCGCAGAATACCGCCGAGCGCCGCGCCCTGGCGCTGGAATACTGCGCGCTGTTCGTCAAGGGACTGCTCGACAAGCTGGCGCTGCCGGAGCAGGACACCGGGACCTACCTGCGCAACCACTTCCTCAACATCGCGCCGGCGCGGCTGCCGGAGTTCCAGAAACGACTCGACGACGCGCTGCGCGGGCTGGCCGAGGAGTTCGCCGATGACGCGAAGCCGGAGAACCCGCTGCTCAACGTGCTGGTGACCTCGACGCCGTTCTGAGCGAGCGTTTCACCACAACGGCACGACGGCACAACGACACCACGCCTGACCATAGTGCTTGGTCAGGCGTGGTGTCGTTGTGCCGTCGTGTCGTTGTGGTGAAACGTCAGTGCACGGCCGTGAGCTTGCGCGACGCGTACACCCCGTGCAGGGCGGTGATGCGGCCGTCCGCATCGACCTCGCAGCGCAGGACGCCGCGCGGCGCGAACTTGGCGGGCAGGTCGTAGGTCATCAGCAGCGCCGGCAGGCCGTTGATCAGGCGCGGCTCCGGAATGGCCTTGGCGCCGCCCTTGCGCATCAGCCCGCGCAGCAACTTGATGACGCGCTCGCGACCGCGCACCGGGCGGTGCGCGGCGGGGAACTCGCCGCCGTCGGTAAGGGTGTGCACGTCGGCGGCGAGCAGCGCCTCCAGCGCCGGGACGTCGTCGCTCGCCAGCGCGCCCATCAGGCGGGCGAGCGCGGTTTGCGTCGCCGCGTGGCGCGCCGCGTCGGGCCGGCAGCGGGCGCGGTCATAGGCGGCCATGGCGCGGCGGGCGCGATGGTGCGTCGTCTTCACGTTCGGCTCGCTCAACCCGAGCGCGTCGGAGGTCTCGCGCACCGAGTAGTCGAACACATCGCGCAGCAGCAGCACGGCGCGCTGCGCCGGGGTCAGCGCCTCCAGCGCCAGCAGGAAGGCGTACGACACGCTCTCCAGCAGCTCGTAGCGGCCCTCGGTCGGGCTGCCGCGCTCGGCGGGAATCTCGTAGGCGGGCAGCGCGTCGTCGGTCTCGATCGGCGACGGCAGCCAGGGGCCGCGATACGGGCTGCGCCGACGGCGGCGCAGATGGTCGCGCGACAGGTTCATCGCGACGCGCACCAGCCACGGCCGCCACGGCATGTCGGTGCGCGCCGGCGGCTGGGTCATGGCGCGAGTGAAGGTGTCCTGCACCAGATCGTCGGCGTCGGCGGCGACGCCGGTCATGCGGTCGCAGAGCCCCCACAGGAAGCTGCGCTCGGCGGCAAACAGCGCCGCGAAGTCTGGCGTCGGCGTCGTCACGGGCTCGCTGGCGGCACGCCGCGCCGCCGCCTGGCCGGCGGCGCGGCGCGCCAGGGCGTCGATCATGCCGCCGCCGCCTGCCGAACGCGAGCGGCAATCAGCCGCGCGACGCGGCGCGCGCTGGCCAGGCTGGCATCGGCGAGCAGCGCCTCGTCACCGACCCAATCGCCGGCGACGTACACGCCGTCGGCGCCCGGCACCTGCGGCCCGGGGCGGCCGGCGAGACCGCCCTGCGCGGCGGTCGGGAGGGCGCTGGCGGCGACCATGCGCGGCAGGAAGCGGCGCTCGACCAGCTGCGCGCGCCAGCCCGGCTGGATGAGGTCGAGCAGCCCCTCCAGCTCGCGCTCGTCGGCCTTGGCGTCGTGACTGCCGGTCGCCTGGTACTTGAGCACGTGGATCATCGCCCCGCCCTGCGGCGCCAGGCGCGCCACCGCCGAGTGCACCGACAGGTAGAGCGGCCGATCGATCCCGAGCGCGAACGTCGAGCGCGGGCGCGGCAGGCTGCGCAGGCCGACGTCGAGGCAGGCGGCCTCGACCGGCACCGACTCCGCCGCCCAGCGCCGCACGGTGGCGCCGGCGGCGCCGTCGAGCAGCGCCGCGGCACCGTCGGGCGGCGTGGCGATCACCACCGCGTCGGCGTCGAGCACGTCGCCGGTCGCCAGGCGGACACGCGGGCGGCCGCCGCTGGCATCG
>JANRJF010000274.1:0-20610 GCA_033764095.1 Deltaproteobacteria bacterium
CCGAGGCCGATACGCTCGACCTGTCGCTCAACGCCATCGATACACAGCTCGAGCGCTGGCGCGTGCTCGGCGAAACCGCTCCGGCGCGCAGCCCGCGCGAGCGCGCGCAGCTGGCGCAGCTCGGACGCGACCTGCAGGCGCTGCGCGAGTGGTACGCGCGCACCGGCAAGGCGGTGCTGCGCCGCGCCATCCTCGACGACGCCAACCGCATCATCCGCCGCATGCAGCGCCACGCCGCCAGCCGCGGTGTCGGCGGCATCGAGGATCTGGTGGGATGAGCTGAGCTCTCAGCTGTCAGCCATCGGCTTTCAGCAAGAATTGTTTCTGGCTGACAGCCGATGGCTGACAGCCCGCCTTGATCTGCTGACAGCTGCGTCCAGTCGGGTTAGGGCACCGGCATGGGAAATCGACTGGAGAATCAGATCGCGCTGGTGACCGGTGGCTCGCGTGGCATTGGCCGTGGCATCGCACTGGCATTCGCGCGCGAGGGGGCGGACGTCGCGGTCAACTATCGGCGCGACGAGCAGGCGGCGCGCGAAACGGTGGCGGAGATCGAGCGGCTCGGGCGGCGCGGCCTGGCGGTGCAGGCCGACGTCGGCGAATGGCTGGCGGTCGAGCGCATGGCGGCGCAGGTGCTGGAGGCGTTCGGGCGCTTCGACATCGTGGTGGCCAACTCGGGTGTCGCGTCGCGCACCGCGTCGGTGTGGGACACCGACATCGAGCACTGGCACCGGGTCATCGGCGTCGATCTGCACGGCGCCTTCTACACCTGCAAGGCGACGGCGAAGCACCTCGTCGACCGGCGCAGCGGCACGATCATCCTGGTGTCGTCGATCGGCGCCGACGCCTGCGGCCCCTTCGGGGCGCCGTACTACGTCGCCAAGGCGGGGGTGAACGCACTCACCAAGTCGCTCGCCAAGGAGTGCGCGCCGGCCGGCGTGCGGGTGAACTGCATTGCGCCGGGCCTGATCGAGACCGACATGGGGACGCGGCTGTTGAAGGCGTACGGCGACGCGTTGATCAGCAGCATTCCGCTCGGCCGCGCCGGCCAGCCGGACGACGTCGGCCGCGCCGCCGTCTACCTGGCCAGCGAGGACGCCTCCTTCGTCACCGGCAAGATCCTGCGTGTCGATGGCGGCGCCTGGATGTGAGTTGGTCGGTGCGATGCAGCACGAGCTCACCGTGCGCAGTCGGCAGCGCACCGAGGTCATCGACCTGACCGAGGCGGTGACGCGGGTGGTGGCCGACGCGGGCGTCGCCAGCGGCCTGTGTCACGTCTACGTGCCGCACGCGACGGCGGCGATCGTGATCAACGAGAACGACGATCCCAATCTGTGCGTCGATCTGCTCGACGCGCTCGACCGTCTCGTGCCGCAGGGCCAGTGGCGTCACGATCGGGTCGACGGCAACGGCGCCGCACACATCAAGGCGGCGATGCTGGGGCCGAGCGAGACCATCCCGGTGCGGGAGGCGCGGCTGCTGCTCGGCACCTGGCAGGCGATCATGCTGGTCGAGCTCGACGGGCCGCGCCAGCGCCGCGTCGTGGTGACGGTCAGCGGCGCGTGAGCGTCAGCGCGCGGCGAGCGCCGGCTGCTCGTCGATGTTGGCGCTGGCGCCACGGACGGCATCCGGTGCCGGATCGCCGCTGGTGGTGAACTCCAGCACCATCAGCACGCCGTGGCGTGGAGCGATCGGCTCGCCGCTTGCCATGGCGACGCGCAGAATGCCCTCGCTGCCGGCGTGCATCGACACGATCGACGAGTCGACCGAGCGCCGCAGCCGCGCGCTGGTCGGCGTCATCTGCGTCTCGTCGTACGCGACCTGCAGGTCGAGCGCGTTGAACGGCGCCGAGCTGCGCACGTAGACCGGCACGCGGGCGACGCCGTTGCGGGTCATCGTGCGGCCGAGGCGGACCTGCGGCGCACGCCCGCCGGTGCGCACGCGCAACGCGGCGCCCTCGGCGGCGCGCCAGTTGCCGGTGCAGTCGCCGAACAGCACGGCGCGGAAGTTCTGCTCCTCGGCCTCGCCGAGCAGATCCTCCAGCATGATCTTGCCGCTGCTGCAGGCGTTGGCGGTGACCTCGGGGTTGATCACCGACTGCTGCGACATCGGCGCCGGCACCGGCAGGAACAGCCAGTCCGAACCGCAGGCGTCGGAGACCGGCAGCGAGGCCAGCGCGCCGACATGGCGCTGCAGGATGCGCGCGGCGTCGAGCGTGCTGAGATGGCCGTCGCCGGTGACGTCACAGGCGAGCTGCTGCGTCGCGTCGAGCTCGCGCACCTGTGCGATGTACTGCAGGACGTAGGCGGCATCGAGCGCGCTGACCGCCGGGCTCGAGTCGCCCGCCTTCTCGGCGGCCAGCTCCCAGGTGCCCTCGGTCACGGTGGGGAACTCGTAGCCCCCGTCGAGCGAGGTGGTGGTTGCCGCGTCGTTGGCGCCGAGCAGCTTGACGGTGACGTCGGGCACGGCGCGATCGCCGGCGTAGTAGCCGACGCGGCCGCGCACCTTGAACCAGTTGAAGCTGCCCGAGGTCGGGGTTGCGGTGGGCGGCGGCCCAGCAGTGTCCGTCGGCTTGACCGTCGCGGTCGACGTCGGCACCCGCGTCGCCGTGTCGGTGCGGGTCGGCGTCGCGCTGCGCGTCGCAGTCAGCGTGCGAGTCGGAGTTGCGGTGCGGGTCGGGGTGCGGGTGAAGCTGGGGGCCAGGGTCGGGGTCGGCACGGTCGGCGTGGCGGTGCGTGTAGCGGTGGCGGTGGCCGCGGGTACCGTGGCGGTCGGTGTGGCGGTCGGCACCGTCGCGGTGGCGGTGCGGGTGGCAGTCGACGTGGCGGTCGGCACCGTCGCGGTCGCGGTGCGGGTGGCGGTCGGCGGCGCGGTGGCGGTCGAGGTCGGGGTCGGCGGCAGCGGCGTGAAGGTCGGTGTCGGCGTGCCGGTGATGCGGCTCGGGTAGACGAACGCGAGCGCGTTGAGGTCGTCGGTGCGCAGCGAGGCGCAGCGGTTGTCGAAGTGGGCGGTGCCGTACATCGTCGCGTTGACGTCGGTCGAGTGGCCGAAGCCGAGCGTGTGGCCGAGCTCGTGCGTCGCCACCTCGGCCATGTTGCAACGGTTCCAGCCGCTGCACTTGTTCCAACCGTTGTTGAAGGTGATCTTGCCGACGCGGATGCGGCGGAACGAGGTGCCGTTCACCACCGCCGTCTCCGACGATGCGCAGTAGCCGCCGACCGCCAGCACGCCGCTGCAGCCGCTCGGGTCGCTGATCTCGTTGAACGGGTCGTTGAAGACGATGCGATTGCCGCCCGAGCAACCGGCGAAGGCGATCGGCGCCGCCAGCAGACCGGTGTCGCTGAGCGACAGGTCGGACCCCGGCGCGTTGGTCCAGGCGGCGAACGCGTCGTTGATCGCGGCGCGCGACGTGGCGGCGCCGAGGCCGACGTCGCCGCTGGCGTCGATCAGGTAGGGGATGGTGTCGCCGGTGTCGGGCTCGAACCAGCGCGAGGGGGAGCTCAGGTAGGTGAACGAGGCTCGCGCCTCGCGGACGCGCGCCTGCGACAGCTCGGCCGGCACCAGCCGGACGCTGCGCGCGCCGCCGGGCGTCTGCCCCTTGGCGCCGAAGCGCGCCGCGCTGTCGCGCAGCGCGTTGCGCATGGCATCGAGGTCGTAGACCTCGTCATCCGGCGCCGCATCGAGCTGACCGGTGGCGGGGTTCCATACCGCGGCGCCCTCGCCGAGGTTGCGCACCGCGGCGAGGCTACCGTCGGCGTTGGTGTGCAGGCTGAACTTGCCCATCGCCATGGCGGTGGTGGTCAGCGCGCCGTCGTCGGCGCGCGACAGGAAGACCAGGACGTCCTCGCCGACGTGATACTCGGGGTTGCCGTAGAGCCACTCGCTGACGCCGCGGATGCGGCCGCCGGTTTCGCGCAGCACGATCTCGCCGGGCGGCAGCGAGCCGAGCACGATCTGCTCGGGATCCAGGTGGACATAGGTGTGCACGCCGCCGTTCTGCTCGTCGAGCACCGCTTCGATCGCGGTCACCGTTCCGCGCACGGCGGCAATCGACTGCCGCGCCAGCTCGGATTCGCTCATCATCACGAAGGTGCTGGCGCGCGCTGCTGTGCTCAGCGCGCAGAAGGCCGCCGTCGCCACCGCCACTGTCACCGCTGTCCGTCGTCCGCTGCTCACGAGCAGCGGCGTAGAGCGAGCGATGTGCCATCCGACGCAACAGGCGCGCGCCTACAAAAGCTCGGCAGTAGGCCCGCACATCACCCGTCACATCTTTGCCGGACGAGCCGAACAGGCGGAGTTCACTGGCGGCGCAGCCGCGTCTGCCATGCGCTGCGCCGTGCGGCGTGCGGCGCGCCGCGCGCCGCAACTCAGGTGTAGCGACGGCGCAGCGCGACCGCAGCGACGCCGCTGACCAGCAGCAGCGCGGCGAGCAGGCCGAGCGGAGACATGGCCGGCGCCTGCGTGCGGCAGTCGGGCGAGGCGACGCAATTCTGGTCGCGGCAGTCGATGAATCCGTTGTTGTTGTTGTCGATGCCGTCGTCGCAGATGGTCTCTTCGAGCGGCGTGCCGTAGGTCGTGGCGGTCTGCAGGCGCAGGTCGCCGGCGACCTGGGGATCGATTGCGATGCGGATCGAGAACAGGTTGCCGGGATCGACACCGGCGAAGTTGGCGAACGGAAACTGCAGCGCGAGCGGTGCCATCGGCGACACTGGCATGCTGACGTTGATGGTGTACTGGCCGCTGTTCATGTTGGCATCGACCAACGTGACGGTGACGTCGAGCCCGGGCATTGCCACCGCGGCGAGGTCGGCCTCCAGGATGACGACCTGGATGCCCTGGGCGAACGCCAGGTAGCTGTACAGGCCGCTGCCGTTGCGGTCGTAGAACACCTGGGCGTAGCCGTCGGCCTCGGCGGTCGAGTTGTACTCGAAGAACGGCACCGGCGGCAGCACGATGCCGCTGACGACGTAGTCGATGATGCCGAGCGCGGTGGCGCCGACGGTGAGCTGCCGGATGTTGCCGATGACGTCGGCGAACGGGCCGTCGGTCCGGGTGGTGCTGCCGACCGTGGCCTGCAGGACGTTGGCGTTGGGGACGAACTGCGTCTGCGCGGTCGCCGACGAGAAGGTGTCGATGGTGGCTTCCGCTGCCGCGGCAGCCGCCGGCCGCAACGCGAGGGCGAGTAGCGCGGCCCCCGCCAGGATTCGTCTCAAGCCCACCATAGCCGCCTCCTCGGTCATGCGCGGCCCCGAGGCCCGCAAGCCGCGGCTGGATAGCATGCGGTCTGCGGGTGCGCCACCGCGACTTTGTGGACCGGGGCCGGCCGCCGCAGGCCGGCCCCATCCGGAGGAGGGTGGTGTGTTACCTGGTGTGGCCGCAGTCGTCGCAGGACGGGCCGAGGATGTCGGTGACGTAGCAGGCGGTGCTGGTCTTGGTACCGGCCTGCACGACGCCGGTGCCGACCTTGCCGGCCAGCACCAGCTTCACCCAGCGGCACTCGCCGTTGGCGAGGGAGAAGTCCCACTTCACCTCTTCGCCCGCGCCGCCGCTGAGCGGGCAGGTGGGGTCGTTGGTGTCGTAGCCCGAGGTCGTCTTGGAGGAGACGATGTCGAAGCCGCCGCAGCCGTCGAGGCCGCCGAGGTCGATGGTGAAGTGGCTGAGGTCCTTGTACTTCCACACCGGGCAGGCGTCGGTGTCGCCGCACACCTTGTAGAGGAAGGTGGTGTTGGTGCCGTCGAAGTCGCCGGCGCCGCCGTACAGCATGATGCGCTTGCCGTCGTCGCTGCAGACGTCGTCCGTCGCGCCGGCGCATTCCTTCGGTGTCGGGGTGAAGGTCGGTGTCGGGGTTTTGGTCCACGACCTGGTCGGCGTCGACGTCGCGGCGTTGGCGGCCGGCGCGGTGCGCGTCGGGGTGGCGCGCGTCGTGGTCGGCGTCGGGGTGGACGTCCTGATCGGCGTGCTGGTCCTGATCGGCGTGCTGGTCTTGGTCGGGGTGCTGGTCCAGCTCGGCACAGGCGTGACGCAGCGCAGAGCGCAGTAGTCCGGTCCGCCGGTGTGGACCGCCTGCAGCAGGCGCGTGCCGTAGCGGACGCCGTTGGCGAACGACTCGATCAGGCTGCCGTAGAAGGCATCCGCCTGGTATTTGCACGGCGACGGACCGACGCTGAGCGTGACCGAGGCGCCCGGGCCGACGACGGCGAGCTTGTAGGCGTACAGCTCCTGGTTGTCGATCACCTCGTCGTACTTCTTGTAGACGGCGAGGCCGACCGCGTAGCTGCAGGTGCTCGAGCTGTTGGTGATCGTCGTGCTGACGCTGTTCGTCGAGGTGTTCAGCGTCGCGTTCAGCGTGCCGCTCGGCGGCGTCGCCGAACAGCCGCTCCTGGGTGTGAAGCTCGGCGTCGCGACACGGGTCGGCGTGCCGAGCGGACAACTCTCGCCCGCCTCGGGCGTGCGGGTCGCGGTCGGCGTCGGCGTGCTGGTGTTCGGCGGTGTCGGAGTCGCGGTCGCCGTGCGCGTCGCGGTGGGGACGGTGTTGGTCGGCGTCGCCGTCGCCGTGCGGGTCGAGGTCTTCGTGAAGGTGCTGGTCGCGGTCGGCGGCGGCGGGCTGGTCTTGGTCGGCGTCGCGGTCGAGCTCGGAACCGCGGTCGGCGTCTTGGTCGGCGTATTGGTCTTGGTCGGGGTGTTGGTGAAGGTCGGTACCGGCGTCACGCAGCGCAGGCTGCAGTAACCCGTACCGCCGGCGTGCACCGCCGACAGCAGGCGCGAGTTGTAGCGCACGCCGTTGGCGAACGACTCGATGACGCTGCCGTAGAAGGCATCCGCCTGGTACTTGCAGGGCGGCGTCGCGACGGTGAGGGTCAGCGTCTGGCCCGGGGCGATGACCACCAGCTGGTAGGCGAACAGCTCCTGGTTGTCGATCACCTCGTCGTACTTCTTGTAGGTCGCGAGCCCCACCGCGTAGCTGCAGGTCGTCGAGGTGTTGGTGATGGTCGCCGTCACCTCGCCCGGCACCGAGGTGTCGAGCGTCGCGCTCAGCGCGCCGCTCGGCGGCGTGCTGGAGCAGCCGGCAGCCGGCGTGAAGCTCGGCGTCGGAACCCGCGTCGGGGTCTCCTCGATACACGCCTCCTGCGGCGTTCGCGTGATCGTCGGCGTCTGCGTGACGGTGGCCGTTTTGGTCTGGGTCTGGGTCTGGGTGGAGGTGCTGGTCGGCGTCTGCGTGACGGTGCTGGTGCTGCTCGGGGTCTGCGTCACCGTTGCCGAGCTGGTCGGCGTCAGCGTCACCGTCGGGGTGTTGGTCGGGGTCTGGGTGACGGTGGCCGTCTTGGTCGGGGTCTGGGTCAGGGTCGCGGTGCTGGTCGGCGTCTGAGTGACGGTGCTGGTGTTGCTCGGGGTCTGCGTCAGCGTCGCGGTGCTGCTTGGCGTCAGGGTCACCGTCGGGGTGTTGGTTGGCGTCTGGGTGACCGAGGCGGTGTTGGTCGGCGTCTGGGTGGCGGTAGCAGTGCTGGTGATGGTTGGGGTCTGAGTGAGGGTCGCGGTGCTGGTCGGGGTCAGGGTCAGCGTCGCGGTGCTGGTCGGGGTCTGAGTGACGGTGGCCGTTCTGGTCTGGGTGTGGGTCACGGTCGCGGTGCTGGTCGGCGTCTGGGTCACCGTGCCGGTGTTGGCCGGGGTCAGCGTGACGGTAGCGGTGTTGGTCGGGGTGAGGGTGACCGTCGCGGTGTTGGTCGGGGTCTGCGTCACCGTCGCCGAATTGGTCGGGGTCTGGGTGACGGTTGCGGTGCTGGTCGGCGTATGGGTCGCCGTGCCGGTGGTGGTCGCGGTGGTGGTGGCGGTGGCGGTGGGCAGCTCCTGCGGGAACGTCTCGACGAGGTCGAAGCGCAGGTCTCCGGCGAGGTTCGGGTCGACGGTCAAGGTGATGGCTTTGACGTGCGCCAGGTCGACGGCGGCGAAGTCGCCGTTCTGCAACGGCAGATCGAGTGGCTGCGCGCCGGAGGTGGTGAGCGAGCGGGTCACCGAGGCACTGCGATTGCCGGTATCGGTGATGCCGAGGGTCACGGTCGTCGGCACCGCCGCGGCGTCGACGCTCTGGAAGCGCAGGCGGATGCCGCCGAGCATGGCGAGATCGACATTCAGGCCGGCGCCGCCGGCATTGTAGGTGAGCACGACGCGACCGTTGGCGCCGACCGTCGATGCGTAGTCGAGCAGGGTGGCCGCCGGGTAGACCGCCGCGGTGATCGAGTCGCTCGGGCCGATGGTGGTGGCGTCGAGGCGGAGCTCACGCACGCCGCCGATCACGCCGGCGCGCGGGCTGGCGGTGGAGCCGTCGATGACCGTCGTCGAGCCGATCGCGGTCCGCACCACGCCCGGCGGGAATCCAGTGGTCGTCGCGCTGGAGAACTCGTCGATCATGAACGCGTGGGCCTGGGCCGCGCCGACCAGGCATGCGACCGCGAACAGGGCGGCGGTGGCGCGACGGTGCAGCGTGGGTCCCGTATGGGAAAGGCGCGGGCTCATCATCGTGGCGGTCCTCATCGGTCGAGTCGTTGCCGTACTCGCGTCTGATTGCATTCGTGACGATCGGTAGTTTTTCGCCGCTATAATTTGGCGCTTGTCGTTCGCATCCACCCGGTAGGATTCGCACAACGCGTTGGCGCCGTGATTGCATTGCAGACTGGCTGGGGTAGTGCGGGCCGGGATCCGGTGCGGCGGCGAAAAAAATTTCAGCGTCGATGGCATGGGCGGTTGGCGCGGTGGGGAGTTGGATGTGGGAGCTAGAGGTCAACTGCGACAGCGCGTAGCTGGCTTCAGCTCGGCGCGTGGCGCGCGCGGCCCGTGGGTCTCGCGACCTGGTCGGGCGGCTCGGCGTCAGCGGGATCGGTGGCGGCGGCTATCCTCTTTCGTTCGAATTGGCCGTGCCCAACGACCGAAATACAGACTTCACTTCGTCAACGCTGCAGCGAGTGACACAGTCAGTCAACACAAAATGCGCATCATCGCGCGCGTAATTTGGTTGAAAGTAGCGTGTGCCGGTGAGGTGACCGAGCGGCACGCACGTCACCTCGCAGCGTGACGCAGCGACTCGCAGGCGAGTGCCAATTTCTCGCCGCGCGCGCAGGTGCTCAGCGCGCGGGAGTGGAGGCGAGCAATTGGCGCAGCGCTTCGCGCACCAGATCCAGCCAGGTCGCGGGCGGCGGTGTCGCCGTCGTCGTTGGCGTCAGACTCGGCGTCGGGGTGGGGGACGCGGTGGCGCTGGCGCTGGGTGGCGGCGTGCGGCTCGCCGACGCGGTAGCCGACGGGCTGGTGGTGCGGCTCGGCGTGGAGGACGCCGACGCCGTCGGCGACGGAAGCGCGCTGGGCGTGCGGGTCGCCGTGCTGGTGCGGGTGACGAGCGGCGTGCGGGTGCGGGTCGCGGTGCGGGTGAATGAGGCGGTGCGGCTCGCCGTCGCGGTTCGACTCGGCGTCAGGGTGCGGGTCGACGTGCGCGTCGGCGTGCCGGTGATCGACGGCGTCGCGGTGGGCGGGAAGGTCGCGGTCGGGGTGGGCGTCAGGGTCGGCGTCGGGGGAATCGGGTAGACGAACTCGATGGCGGCCTCGTCGTCGATCGTCACCAGGGCGCAGCGGCCGTCGAAGTGGGCGAACGTCGCCATGGTGGCGGTCGGATCCTCGGAATGGCCGAGGCCGACGGTGTGGCCGAGCTCATGCGTCGCCACCTCGCCGAAGTTGCACGGCGTCCAGATCGGACAATCTCCCCAGCCGTCGTTGAAGGTCACCTTGCCGGAGAGAATGCGCTGAAAGGTGATGCCGTTGACGATGCGCTTCTCGTCGGCGCTCTCGCAGAAGCCGCCGAGGGCGAGGGTGCCGCGGCAGTTCAGTGGATCGTCGATCTCACCGAACGGGTCGTTGAAGACGATGCGATCGAGGTCCGGGCAGCCGGCGAACGGCGTCGCCTCGCCATCGCCGATGTCGCGCAGGTCGAGCGGCGAGCGCGGCAGCGCGGTCCACGCCGCCATGCCGGCGTCGAGCGCCTGGCGCGAGGCGGTGGCGCCGAGCGTGGCGTCGCCGACTGGGTGGACGAGGAAGCCGATGAAGCCACCCTGGTCGGGCTCGAAGCGGCGCGAGAACGGCCGCATGATGGTGAACTCGGCGCGTGGCTCGAGGCCGACCGCGGTGAGCTCCGGACGCAGCGACAGCTGCGCCGGCGCGGTGGCCGCGCTGTACCGTCCGATCCGCGCCCGCAGTGCGGTGAAGGGGAGGTCGTCCTTTGGTGCCGCCAGCGCGGCAGTCCCGTCCGGGTTCAGCACCGTGCCGCCGCGGCTCAGGTCGCGCAGCGCGCGGGTGCCGCCGCTGGCCTCGGTCAGGCGGTACTTGCCCATCGCCAGGCCGGCGGTCCGTAGCGTGCCGTCGCTATTGGTGCTGAGGAAGACCAGGACGCGCTCGCCGACCCGGTACTCGGCTGCCCCCTCCACCCAGGCGCGCCGCGTGCCGACCTTGCCGCCCATCTCGCGCAGCGTCAGCTCGCCGCGCGCGAACGGGCCGTAGAGCACGTCGTCGACCAACAGGGTGACGTAGGTGACCAGCGCGCCGCTGTTCGGCTCGACGCCGGAGGCGATGCGCGTCACCTGGCCGCGCACCGCGCCGATCGAGGTGCCGACCAGCTCGCGCGTGCGCAACGGCACGATCGTCGTCGCCGCCGCCGGCGCAGCCAGGGCAAGCAGCAGCAGCAGCGCGGCGCCCCGGCGCCGCCGGCGATGGCGCGGACAGCTCAAAACTCGGCGAACGGCAGCGGCTCTTCCTTGTAGTACATGACGGCGATCACCTTCTTGCCGGTCTTCGGGTCGTTGGTGATGATCACGTTGGTGGTGGTGCCGTCCTTCTCGAAGGTCAGGAACGACTGGTCGTTGCCCTCGTACTGTTGCGTGGTCTTCCACCCGCTCCCCACCATCGAGTCCTTGTAGAACTTAAACACTTCCGGTCGTTCAGCGTCGACACCGAAGATCACGTTGGTGGCCTTGTTGCCCATCACCTGGGTGCCCATGACCTTGGCGCCGGCGTAGACCGGCACGTCGGAGGGGAAGTTGTCGGGGATCCGCGCCTCGCCGCCCGGCGAGGCCGGCGGCAGCGTCGGCGGTGCCTTGGTTTCCACCGCGCCCGGCGTGATCACGCCCTCGGGCTGCTCCGCCGCCTGCGGCAGGCTGCGCATGGTCGGCTTGATGCCGCTGAACCCCGCGGCGCGCGTCGGCTTCGCGGGCGGCGATTCCGGCGTGCTGCTGGAGCAGGTGCAGGAGCTGAACGGCAGGACGCACAGGGCGACCAGGGCGAATGCAATCACGCGGCGCTTCATCGGAATCCTCGGCCTCCTCGACCTCAACGCCTGACTCTACACGGAACTTCTGGAGCGGCCAACGCGCGCCCGGCGCGGTTGGCAGGCACCGGGCGGGCTGTTAAGCGTGGGCGGCTGCCCTCCCCCATGGCCGACCAATTCTGCGTACAGTGCGGCGCCGCGCTGCTGCCCGAGGCGCGCTTCTGCACCGCCTGCGGCACCCGCGCCGGCGGCCGCGGCCTGCCGTTGCGTCGCGGCTCGCTGGGTCGCTGGGCGCCGTTGATCGTGCTCGCCACGGTGCTGGGCGTCGGTGCGCTGGCGATCGGCCTGGGCGTCGGCAACCAGAACCTCCCCAACGTGCCGCCGCCGCGCGCCGGCGGTAGTGGCGGCGCCGGAGCCGGCGGCGGCGCGATGCCGCCTGATCATCCGCCGGTCAGCGTGCCGGAGGACGTCAAGAAGGTGATCGCGCACATGGTCGAGGTGGCGAAGGAGAAGCCCGACGACCTCGACGCCTGGCGGCAGCTCGGGTTCGTCCAGTACCGCGCCGGCCAGGTCGACCCCGCCTACCTGGCTGACGCAATCACCACCTACCAGCACGTGCTCGCCAAGGACCCGAAGGATCTCGACGCGCTGCGCGCCCTCGGCAACATCGCCTACGACCAGAACGATCCGCGCCAGGCGCTGGAGATCTACAAGCGCTACCTGGGCATCAAGCCGGACGACCTCGGCGTGCAGACCGACATGGGCACCATGCTGCTCGCCGACAAACAGGTCGACGCGGCCAAGCAGACCTACCAGGCGGTGCTGACCAAGGACCCGACCTTCTTCCAGGCGCAGTTCAACCTCGCCATCGCCTACCGCGCCGAGGGCGACGAAGCGAAGGCGCTGGCGGCGCTGCGCCGCGCCCGCGACATCGCCACCGACGACGAGACGCGCCAGCGCGTCGACATGCTGCTCGCCCGCGTCGGCGAGCCGGGCGGCGGCGGCGCAGCCGACGAGCCACCGCGCGACCTGCGCACCGACGTCGAGGCGGTGTTCCGCGCCCACCCGATCGCCGGCTCGCGCATCGACCGCATCGACTGGGCCTCCGATCAGATGGCGCGCGTCGTGTTGCGCGAGTTCCCGATGGACGGCATGCCGCCGATGGTGCGCGACAAGTTCATCGAGCGCATCAAGAACGGCGTGCGCGATGCCAAGGCGCGCCACCAGGTCAATGCGCCGATCACCATCGAACTGGTCGACGCCGGCGAGGGCCGCGTCATGGCGACGGTGGTCGAGTGAGGGCCCTATCCGCGCGCGCCGACGCGTAGTACGGAATGGGCGATCGGCATGGACGAGCAACCGTACTATCTCGCCATCGGCGACGAGGTGAGCATCTTCGAGGCGGCCTACGCCTGCCGCCTGCCGATCCTGCTCAAGGGGCCGACCGGTTGCGGCAAGACGCGCTTCGTCGAGTACATGGCGCACCGGCTGCGCGGCCGGCAGGAGCACGGCATCCCCGGCAACCTGATCACCGTCGCCTGTCACGAGGACCTCACCGGCAGCGATCTGGTCGGCCGCTACCTGATCAAGGGCGACGAGACGATCTGGGTCGATGGGCCGCTGACGCAAGCCGTGCGCGTCGGCAGCTTCTGCTACCTCGACGAGGTGGTCGAGGCGCGCAAGGACACCACCGTCCTCATCCATCCGCTCACCGACCACCGCCGTATCCTGCCGATCGACAAGCGCGGCGAGATCATCGAGGCGCATCCCGACTTCCTGCTCGTCATCTCGTACAACCCCGGCTACCAGAGCGTGCTGAAGGACCTGAAGCACTCCACCCGCCAGCGCTTCGTCACCATCGACTTCGACTATCCGCCGCGCGACAAGGAAGCGCAGGTGATCGCGCACGAGAGCGGCACCACCGTCGAGGTGGCGATGGACCTCGCCAAGCTCGGCGAGAAGGTGCGCCACCTGAAGGCGAGCGGACTGGAAGAGGGCGTCAGCACCCGCCTGCTGGTCTACGCCGGCCAGCTCATCGCGCGCGGCGTGCCGGCGCGGCGCGCCTGCCAGGTGTCGGTCGCCAAGTCGCTCACCGACGACAGCGAGAGCCAGCGCGCCATCGACGAGCTGGTCGGCTCGATCTTCGGGAGCTGACGCGCGCCGCGCGCGCGGCCGCGAGGGTGCGGTGACGAGCGCCGTGCGCGGCGTGTGGCTCGGCAGCCACCTGCTCGACGACGCCGAGGGCGCCGCCGCCCACGCCGCCGCGCAGGCGCTCGGCGCCGGCGTGCATGCGCAACTGCTCGCCGCCGGCGACCGTCTCGCCGGCGCCTCGGCGGTGCTGGCGCAGCGCTACTACCGCCGCGCCGCGGCGGTGTGGGAGGTCTGGGGCGCCGACGGGTTTGCGCGCTGGCTGGGGCTCGGCGAAGACTTGGTCTTCGGCGAGCCGCACTGCCGCGACGGCGCGATGGCGTACTTCGCGCTCGCGCCCACCGGCTTCGGCCGCGGCGGGCTCGACGCCGCGGCAGGCTGGGTCGGCCTGGCGCGCGAGCTCGCCGCCACCTCGGCCAAGCTGGCGGCGATCTTCCTGCGCAGCACCGCGCCACTGCTGCGCCGCGCCGACGGGCTGGAGCGGCTGCACACCTGGATGACCGTCGGCCGCGGCCTCTACGGTCAGCACGGCTGGCAGGGCGAGTTCCTCGCCCAGGCGTATTTCTCCGCCGCGCCGCAGGCGGCGACCGTGTTCGAGCCGGCGACCTATCAACTGTGGGCCGGCGCCGGCGCGGCGCTGTATCCGACGGTGAAGGAGCGCGAGTTCTTCGGCACGCTGCCGCGCGCGCTGAAGGGCTGGGGTGGCGAGGAGCACGCCCGCCTGCTGCGCCTGGTCATCGGGCTCGCGGCGCCGGCGCCGAAGGAGGCGTTCGCCGTCTATCGCGCCTTGCCCGACTCGCTCGCCGGCCTCGAGCCGGCGGCGCGCCATGCGCTGCTCGGCGCGCTCGCGGCGGCCAGCAAGCGGCTGGTCGGCGCCGCCGCCGAGGTCGCGCCGGTCGCCGGCGCGCTGGTGCAGCAGGTGCCCGCCGCGCATCGGCTCGCAGCGCTGGACCACTTGGCGCGCGTTGCCGCCGTCTGCCCGAGTGCCGTGGTGGCGGCGTTGCGCGCGCTGCCGCGGGTCTACGAGGACGCCTCGCCGGAGCTGGTGCGCGGCTGGTTCGATGCCGGCCTGCGCCTGGCGCAGGAAAACGCCGACGCCGGCATGGCGTTCTTCGCCCTCGAGTCGCGCACCAGCCTCAAGGTCCTGCGCGCCGCCGCCGTCGCCGTCGGCCTCGACGAGGTGCAGGGCCTGCTGCGCAAGTACGTGCAGATGTTGAGCGGCGAGCCGGTCAGCATCCGCTCACTCGATACGATCACCCTGCGCCCGCCGCTGGAGGAGCTGCCGGGCGAGAACGAGATCGCGCTGCCGCTGCGCATGGACTGGCTGACCACGCACGAGGACAACCAGCGCCTCTATCGCTTCCTGGCCGCGCAGCTCGCCGGCCGGCGCGACTTCGGCACCTACGACTTCATCCCGCCGGACGGCGGGGTGGATCCGGAGGCGCCGCCGGGCAGTGCGTTGGTGACTTATCTGACCGACGCGGCGCGGCCGGAGTCGCTGGAGGAGCTCTTCCTGCTCGCCGAGGGCGTGCGCATCCACCATCGCCTGTGCGCCGAGTACCGCGGTCTGGTCGCCGAGGCACAGTGGATGGCGGCGCGCCTGCTGGCGCGCTTCGGCGAGAAGGGCGCCGCGGCCCGGACCCAGCGGCTCGACGCGGTGTTCGCCTGGCTGGTCGGCGGCGGCGCGACGGCCATGCCCGACTGGCTCGACGACGCCGGCGCCGGGCTGATCGCGCGCTGCGTCGCGCCGCTCGCCGCGCCGCAGGCGACCGTCGCCGACGCGATGGCGGTCGCCGAGTCGCTCGCCGGCGCGCTGGCGGCCGCCGACGCGGCCTACGTGCAGTCGGACCGTGAGCTCGACGGCTTCATGCTCGACAAGCTCACCGGCGACGCGATGTTCGATCTCTACGACGACGACGACGGCGCGCCGCCGGTCGGCGAGGCCGGTCGCACCCAGCCGACGTCGTCCGGCGCGGAGCCGCTCGCCGAGGAGGATCGCCAGCCGCTGCAACTGTCCGACGACGAGGAGGAGACGCCCGGCGGCGGCATCCCGATGTCGCCGGAGGAGCTGAAGCGCCTGCTGGAGAGTGGCGCCAACCTGAAGATCACCCAGGGCGCCAGCGACGACGCGGTCGAGGGGCTCGGCCTGTTCATCACCGACCTGCTCGGCAAGGTGCCGAGCGAGCAGCTCGAGCAACTGCGGCAATTGGTCGGCGACACCGACGGCGGCCCGAAGCGCGCCCTGCGCCGCCTGCGCGAGGAGGCCGGCGACGCCTCGTACTTCGCCTACGACGAGTGGGACTACCACATCGACGACTACCGCAGCCGTTGGTGCAAGCTCTACGAGCTGGCGATCGAGGGCGACTCGGGCGAGTTCTTCACCCGCACGCTCGGCGACTACGCTCGGCTGATTCCGGAGATCCGCCGCCAGTTCCAGCGCATCCGGCCGGAGATGTACCGCGTCGTGCGCGGCCTGGAGGACGGCGAGGACTTCGACCTCAACGCCGCCATCGCGGCGCGCGTCGACCAGCGCGCCGGCCTGGCGCCGTCGAGCCGCCTCTACGTCGCGCGCAAGCGCGAGGAGCGCGATGTCTCGACGCTCTTCCTGGTCGACATGAGCGCCTCGACCGACGAGCCGTTCGCGCCCAACGATCCGAATGCGCGCCGCGATGGCAAGCCGCGCCGCATCATCGACGTGACCAAGGAGACGCTGGTGATCATGTCGGAAGCGCTGGAGGAGATCGGCGACGCGTACGCCATCTACGGTTTCTCCGGCCACGGCCGCGATCGCGTCGAGATGTACCGCGTCAAGTCGTTCGGCGAGGCGTTGTCGACCAGCGTCAAGGGCCGCCTCGGCGGCATCGAGCCGAAGCGCAGCACGCGCATGGGCACGGCGCTGCGCCACGCGGTCGAGAAACTGTCGGGCGTCAGCTCGCGCGTGAAGCACCTCTTTCTGCTCAGCGACGGCTTTCCGCAGGACTACGACTACGGGCAGGATCGGCGCTCGAACATCTACGGCATCCGCGACACCGCCGCCGCGCTGCGCGAGGCGGAAGCGGCGGGCGTCACGCCGTTCTGCATCACCGTCGACAAGGCCGGGCACGACTATCTGCGCCAGATGTGCGACGAGTCGCGCTACATGGTGATCGAGGACATCACCGCGCTGCCGCGCGAGCTGCCGAAGATCTACCAGCGCGTCGTGCGCGCCTGACGGATTGACCCACGCGCGGTTGGTCATCTAAGGTGACCAACATGAATCGCCGCGTTCCGGTGCACCAGTTCAACGTCGCCCAGGCGAAGGCTCGCTTCTCGGAGTTGGTCAAACGCGCCATGGCCGGCGAAGAAGTCATCATCGCCAAGGACAACCGGCCGGTGTTGAAGTTGGTGCCCGTGCAGCCGCGGCTCGATCGTCGCGTGCCGGGGTCTGCCAAGGGCCAGATCTGGATCTCCGACGATTTCGACGCGCCGCTCGACGACTTCGCCGACTACCGGTGATGGAACTGCTCCTCGATACGCACGCGTTTCTGTGGTGGGTGGCAGGGAGTCGCCCGCTGCCGCGGGCGGCGCGGGCGGCGATCGCCGATCCGGGCAATTCCTGTCGGATCAGCCTGGCGAGCTGTTGGGAGATGGCGATCAAGGTGAGCCTCGGCAAGCTGCGGCTGCCGGCTCCGCTCGAGCGATTCATCCCCGAGCAGATGGCCAGCAATGGCTTCCGCCTGCTCGAGATCGACCTTGGTGACATCGCGCGCGTGGCCACGCTTCCCTTCCACCATCGTGATCCGTTCGACCGGTTGCTGGCCGCGCAGGCGCTCGACGGCGGCTTCCGTATCGTCTCGGCCGATCGAGTGTTCCAGCGCTACGGCGTGGCCCGCGTCTGGTAGCCGCCCGGATCGGTCGGGGCGGATGATGGCGGAGCTCGCGACGCCGACCGATTCGGCCGCCGCCGTCGTGCGCGTCGTGCTGGTGCCGGCCCCCGGGCGGCTGGCGCCGCTCGACTACCGCGCGCCGCAGCTGCTGGCGCCCGGCACGCGGGTGCTGGTGCCGCTCGGATCGCGGCGCGCGATGGGAGTCGTGGTCGGCGCCGGCAGCGAGGCGTCGGATGTCGCGCTGCGCGACGTACTGGCGGTGCTCGACGAGGCGCCGGTGCTCGACGCGCCGCTCATGCGGCTGGTCGCGTGGATGGCCGACTACTACCTGGGCTCGCTCGCCGAGGTGCTCGCCACGGCACTGCCCGGCGTGCTGCAGATCGAGACCGAGCGCCGCGCCGCGCTGGTGGACGCCGCCCCCGCGTCGCTGACCCCGGCCGAGCGGGAGGTCGTCGCTTTGCTCGCCGTCGGCGAGCAGGCGGCGACGGCGATCACCCAGCGGCTCGGTGCGCGCGGTCAGCGTGCGCTGGCCGGGCTGGCGCGCCGCGGCGTCGTGCGGATCAGCGAGCGGCTGCGGCGCGAGAGCGCGCCGACGCGCCGCCAGCGCTTCTACTCCGCCGCGGTGGCGGTGCAGGACGCGGACGAGCGGCTGGTGCGCCGGCGGGCGCTGCGCGCGGTGTACGTCTACCTGCGCGACCATCCGCTCGGCCGCGCGCCGGATCACGAGCTGCGCCATTCGTTTTCCGACGCGGCGGCCAAGCTGCGGGCGTTGCTCGGCGCCGGCCTGGTGCGCGTCGAGGAGGAGGAACAGTACCGCAGCGTGCTGCCGCCGGCGGCGGCGCGCGACGTCGCGCTGGCGCTGACCGCTGCGCAGCAGGCGGCGGTCGAGGCGATGGCCGCAGCGCGCGACGAGGGCTTCGTCGCCTGGTTGCTGCACGGCGTCACCGGCAGCGGCAAGACCGAGGTCTACCTGCGCGCCATCGCCGCGCTGCCGCCCGACGCGGGCGCGCTGGTGTTGGTGCCGGAGATCTCGCTCACCCACCAGTTGGTCGAACGGGTGCGGGCGCGCTTCGGCGACGCGGTGGCGGTGCTGCACAGCCAGCTCGGCGTCGGCGAGCGCTGGGACGAGTGGCGGCGCATCGCGCGCGGCGAGGCGCGCATCGTCGTCGGGGCACGCTCGGCGGTGTTCGCGCCGCTGCGCCGGCTCGGGCTCATCGTCGTCGACGAGGAGCACGACAGCTCCTACAAGGAGCAGGAGGGCGTTCACTACCACGGCCGCGACGTCGCGGTGATGCGCGCCAAGCTGACCGGCTGTGCGCTGCTACTCGGCTCGGCGACGCCGTCGATGGAGAGCCTGGCCAACGCGCAGGCTGGCCGCTACCGGCTGCTGGAGCTGCCGGAACGCGTGGCGTCGCGGCCGTTGCCGGTGGTGCGCGTGGTCGACCTGCGCGGCAGCGCCGGCGAGCGCCCGCCGATCCTGACCCCGGAGCTCGACGCGGCGCTGCGCGCCAACCTCGCCGCCGGCGGGCAGAGCCTGCTGTTCCTCAACCGCCGCGGCTTCGCCAATGCGCTGCAGTGCCGCGCCTGCGGCGAGCCGCGCATGTGCCCGAACTGCAGCGTTGCGCTGACCGTGCACCGCGGCTGGCGCGCGCTGCGCTGCCACTATTGCGACCACACCATCGCGCCGCCGTTGGTGTGCGGCGAGTGCGGCGAGCCGGCGCTGCTCGAATGGGGCGTCGGCACCGAGCAGCTCGAGGCACTGCTGCGCGAGCGGTTCCCCGGCGCCCGCGTCGCGCGCATGGATCGCGACAGCACGCGCCGCAAGGGCAGTCAGCAGCGCCTGCTCGCCGAGTGGACGGCGGGCCGCTTCGACATCCTGATCGGCACGCAGATGATCACCAAGGGACACGACGTGCCGGGCGTGACGCTGGTCGGCGTCGTGCACGCCGACGCGGCGCTCAACTTTCCCGACTTTCGCGCCGGCGAGCGTACCTTCCAACTGCTCGCGCAGGTCGCCGGGCGCGCCGGCCGCGGCGACAAGCCGGGGCGCGTCGTCGTGCAGACGCTGCAGCCCGAGCACTACAGCCTGCGCGCCGCGGCCACGCACGACTACGCCAGCTTCGCCGCCGCCGAGCTCGCCGCGCGTCGCGAGCTCGGCTATCCGCCGTTCTCGCGCCTGGTGCTGCTGCGCTTCGAGGGCGCCAACGCAACGGCGGTCGATGCCCTCGCACGCCAGGCGGCGCAGCGGCTGCGCGCCGACGGCGGTGGCGTGGCGGTGCTCGGCCCCGCGCCGGCGCCGCTCGAGCGCCTGCGCCAGCGCTACCGCGTGCAGCTGTTGCTGCGCGGTCCCGGCAGCGCGCAGGTGCGCCGCCGCGCCGCCGCCGCGCTGCCCGAGCTGCGTGCCGCGGCGCGCGCGCGCGACGTCCGCCTGGTCGTCGACGTCGACCCGCAACAGATGCTCTGAGCCGCCGCGGAGAAGCGACCGGCAAAGCGCGACGCTTCGCCGGGCTTGCGGCGCTGTGGAGAACCTGGCGGTCCGACTGCCATGCGAGAGGGCTGGGGGGATGACCGGCGACATCGCATGCCCGGGGCGTTTATCCATTGTAAGTCAGGCATTTAGGGTCGTGCCGCGGCGCGTCGTTAGGCAGCCGCGTGCGCAGTCAAAGTGCCTGCACTAATCCACAGAATGAAGCATTCTATGTTGCTTGTTGAGTGCTGTGCGTTCAGGCTGAGCGACAAAACCAGATCAACTTGTAGCTTCGGACTCGCGCCACTGTCTTAGGGCAGGACGTGAGCCGTGCAGGCCGGGGCTCGGGAGTTGGATATGACCGGACCCCTTTCCATCCGTCTGTGGGCTCACCTTGCGCTCATCGTGCTGGGCTGTCTGTCGGCCACCGCCGCCTCGGCAACCATCGCACACGTCAAGACGATCGCCATCAACAGCACCAAGGCGTCCGCCGGGACGAGCATCGCGGTGACGGTGCCGGCCGCCGGCGTCGCCGCCGGCAACAGCATCATCCTCACGTTTGCGATGGACGAGGAGGTCGGCACGGTGTCGGCCACCGACTCGAAGGGCAACATCTACACCGCCGATGCGAGCGTTGCCGCCAACGGCGTGCGTACGGTGATCCTGGCGGCGCACAACGTCCTCGCGCTGACCAGCGGCAACACCATCACCGTCACGCATCCGAGCGTTACGGCGCGCGCGCTGGCGGCGAACGAGTTCTCCGGCATCCTGACGCCATCGCCGCTCGACCGCACCAAGACGGCGGTCGGTACCGGCACGGTACCGTCGTC
>JANRJF010000275.1:0-11000 GCA_033764095.1 Deltaproteobacteria bacterium
CTCGTCGGCCGTGCGCTCGGCGCCGTCGCGCGCCAGGTCGAGCACCGCCACCGCGACGCCGTCGCGCGCCAGCCGCAGCGCCACGGCGCGACCAATGCCGGAGGCGGCTCCAGTGACCAGGGCGACGCGTGCAGCGGAATCAGTCATCGCCCAGCGCTTTGCCCGGGATGCGGGGCGCGAGCAAGCAGGACTTCACCGCGGAGGCGCGGCGGGGAGTGATCTGGCAAATCCCCCCTGGCCCCCCTTTTTCAAAGGGGGGATCAGTCCACTCCGGCCGCGTCGAAGCAGCCCTGCCATCCCTGCTCGATGAACAGGTCCTGCGCGCAGTACGCGATGCGCGGGTAGTACGGTCCCATCACGCCGGCGGCGCACTGGCTGGCAGCGCGCAGCGTTGCGTTCGGGGTGGTGACGCCCTGTTGGTTGTCGATCGTGCAGCCGGCGGCGGAGGCGTTCTGCACCGCCTGGGTGAAGCCGGGGTAGGGCAGCATGTTGCGCAGGATGAGGATGTTCGGTTCGTCGGTGGCGCCCCACGGCAGCCAGGTGGCGTCGGGCGGCACCCAGTCGGGCTGCGTGTCGGACGGTTCGTACGACATCACGTAGGTGTAGAAGCCGTCGGCGTCGAGCGCGGTGGCGTAGTCGGCGCGGCACAGCACCACGGGGTAGGGCGCCTCTTCGATGTTGTTGCACATCGACCAGTAGCGCAGCTGGATCGGCCCCGGCGGGTTGGCGGCGACGAAGATCGACTCGCCGACGTAGGTGTCGGGGAACACCGGCGCCTTGCCGCGCACGACGATGATGCGGCCGGCTTTGTAGGTCAGCGGCGCCGCGGCCATGTACAGGTTGGCGGGGTTGGGGAAGTAGCCGCCGGTATTCTGCGGGATGACGAACAGCGGCTGCTGGGTCGAGTTGCCGCCGCTGCCGCCGCCGCAAGCGGCGAGCGTCAGCAGCAATACGATTGTCGAGGCACGCGCGACGCGGCTCATCGCGGGCCTCCGTTGGCGGCCGGGGCGCGCGACTCGCACACCGGCAGCGTCGCCTCGCTGTCGCCCGGACCGATCAACGTCACCTGCGGCAGCGGCACGCCGCCCTCGCGGTCGAGTCCCTCGTCGGGCACGTAGACGCGCAACAGCACCCAGCCGGCGGCGGTCGGCAGCACCAGCGTGTTGGGACCCGGTGCGCCATCCGGGCCGACGACGGTGATCGTATAGGTCCCGCCGCTGCTGCCGGCGCCGGCCGGGGTGAACGGATTGCTGCTGCCCGGATCGGGAGCGATGTCCTGGTCGATCAGCGCCGTCGCATCGCCGCCCTGCGCGTCGTAGGCGGTGAACGACATGAAGCGCGCCGATGGGAACTGGCCGCTGATGCGCATTGCCGAGGCGACGGTCGAATCGAAGGCCATCGTCCAGTAGGTCGCGTCGGTATCCGGGTAGGCGACGTTGGAGGCGCCGGTGCCGGTGGTCTCGATCGGCCAGCTGCACGGCACCCCGCCTGCCGCCGTGCGTCGGGGAGCGGCCAGGAACGCCAGCGTCAGGAGCGCCGCGACAGCAGTTCGGTGCGTGGTTCGACGGCTGAGCATGCCGGAGAGGGTAGGCGGCTCTGGTGTGGCTTCAATGCACTATCTTTGCGCCTCGCCAGGGCTGCACCGCGGAGGCGGGAGCGGGGGAATGGAAATCCCCCTGACCCCCCCTTTTTCAAAGGGGGGAAGTTCAAAGGGGGGAAGATCGCGCCTCTTTCTCCCTCCACGGCTCTGCGTCTCCGCGCTGAAGAGTCCTCGGCGGTGAAGATGCGGCGTCGCCCGGCACCGGTTCGTCGCGCGGTGGACGCCCGGGGCGACCCGTAACCTGCGCGCTCGCATCATGCAGAAGCTGGCATGTCACTTGTAGTGCCAGCGGCAAAAGCCGGACAGGGCGCGCGCGCAGGGGACGGGATTCGGGTGATCGAAGGACGGGATACGCTGCATCTGCTCCCCCAGTGGGCGTCGCTGAACAAGGTCGTGCTCGACCTGCTCGACCAGTACCAGCCCGCCCTGGCGGTGAAGCGGCTCGGCACCGGCATCGACCTCGATCCCGGCCTGCCGCTCAGTTGGGCGGATCGCGCCCAGCTCGAGTTCGGCGTCGGCCGGCTGCTCAGCCATGCGGTCAAGCACTCGCGCCGCGGCGGCCTGATCCTCTGCCGCACCGGCATGGAGGGCGAGTGGATCACGCTGACCATCGGCGACGACGGGCCGCGCCTGCGCCCGGAGGAGGCGGCGGCGCTGCTCACCCGCGGCGAGCTGGCGGTCACCGACCGCGGCACCGAGGCCGACCTCGCCAACGCCAACGCCATCGTCGCGGCGCACGGCGGCCGCATCGAGCTCGACACCTCGCGCGATCGCGGCGCCTGGTTCGTCATGAAGCTGCCGGCCATCGCGCGCGAGAACGCGCGCCTGCTGGCGGCGCTCGACGAGGTGCAGCGCGGCCGCTCCGACCTGGTGGCGGGCATGTCGTACGACCTGCGCACGCCGCTGCACGTCATCATGGGCTACACCGACCTGCTGCTCGACGGCGCCTTCGGCCACCTCGGGCGCGAGCAGCTCGACACGCTGCGGCGCATGGACCAGGGGGCGCGCGAGCTGCTGGCGGTGATCAACGGCGTCATCGACCTGCGCGCGCTCGACGCCTCGCGCGCGCCGCTCGAGCTCAGCCAGGGCCAACTCCCCGACCTGGTGCGCGGCTGCTGCCAGCTGATCGTCGAGGTGCTCGGCTGCGACGTGGGCCAGGCGTGGGTGTGGCAGCCGGCCACCGACGTCTACGTGCCGGTCGCCGCGCACGGCGCGCTGCGCCAGCACGCCGCGCCGCCGCGCGAGGCGCGCCTGCCGCGCACCCGCGTCGTGCAGTTGCTCTCGCGCCGCAATGGCCAGCCGGGCGTGGCGGTGGACGCGCGCGAGCTGTTCACCGCGCCGGCCGACTATCGGCACGGCCTCAGCCGCTGCCTGCTGGTGCCGCTGCAGCGCAACGGCGCCGAGCTCGGCCTGCTGGTCGCCGGCGCGCAGAGCGGCACGCGCGCCTTCGGCGCCGAGCAGACGCAGGTGGCGCAGGGCATCGCCGACCTCGCCGCGCTGGCGCTGGAGAACGCCCACCTGGCGGAGGAGCTGACGCAGACGCAGCGCCTCAAGACCGAGCTCATCGCCGGCCTCTCGCACCGCTTCCGCATCCCGCTCGACGTCATCATCGGCTACGCCGAGCTGCTGCTCGACGACCAGTTCGGCGCCATGACCCCCGACCAGCGCGGCGTCCTCAAGCACCTGCGCCACAGCGGCGTCGAGCTGCTCGAGGCGCTCAACCGCGTCGTCGACAACACGGGGAACTGAGACTCAACGCAGAGACGCGGAGACGCGGAGGTCGCCGAGAAGGGCGCACTCGATTCTTCTCGGCGCCCTCCGCGTCTCTGCGTCTCTGCGTTGAATCCGGGTGGGATGGTCGGATACGGACGGTGTGATGACCGACGGGCTCGACCGCGACCTCTTCGCCCGCATCCGCGATCGCATGGCGATCGTCGGCATCGGCCATCTGCCGTTCGCCAAGGACATCGGGCGGCCGATCGGCGACACCGCGGTGGAGGCGATCCAGCTGGCGCTGGAGGACGCGGGGCTGGAGGCGGAGGACGTCGACGGCATGTCGATGTTCGAGATGGAGCACACCCACGAGGTCTCGATCGCGCGCCGCCTCGGCGTGAAGGGGCTGCGCTGGTGGGACAAGATCTCCTACGGCGGCGGCGCCTCGGCGGGCACCATCATGCACGCCTGCGCGGCGATCGCCGCCGGGCTCGCTGAGGTGGTGGTCTGCCATCGGGCGCGTAATCGCGGTTCGAAGACCTCGCGGCCGTGGTCGCAGGAGAAGGGCCGCATGCTCGACGACAAGGCCCTGCACGTGCCGTGGGGCCTGATCCGTCCGGTCGACGTGATCGGCATGTGGGCGCACCGCCACATGCACGAGTACGGCACGACGCGCGAGCAGCTCGGCAACGTCGCCATCGCGGCGCGCAAGCACGCGCAGAAGAATCCCTACGCGATGATGCGCAATCGTCCGCTCGACATGGCGGGCTACCTCGCCGGGCGCGTCATCGGTTATCCGCTGACGCTGTTCGACTGCTGCCTGGAAACCGACGGCGCGCTCGCCTGCGTCGTCACCACCGTCGAGCGGGCGCGCGACCTCAGGCAGCGGCCGGCGATCATCCACAGCCTGGCGCAGGCGTCCGGTCCCAACCCGGTGCACCTCGCCAACTACAACACGCCCAACCTGCAGACCACGTCGGTGCCCTGCGCCGAGCTGTTGTGGTCGCGCAGCGAGCTGAAGCCGCAGGACATGGACTGCGCCGAGATCTACGACGCGTTCACGCCGCTGGTCATCCTCGGGCTGGAGGACTACGGCTTCTGCAAGCGCGGCGAGGGCGGTCCGTTCACCGAGGGCGGGCGCATCGAGATCGGCGGCGAGCTGCCGGTGCTCACCTCCGGCGGCGGCCTCTCCGAGGCCTACGTGCACGGCTTCAACCTGATCCTCGAAGCCGTGCGCCAGATGCGCGGCACCTCCTACAACCAGGTCCCCGACGCGCGCGCGACGCTGGTCACCGGTGCGTCGGGAGTGGCAACCAGCGCGATGGTGTTGCGGAGAGACTAATGACCGGTGACCAGTGACCGGTGACCAGTAGGACATTCGATGTCGAGACGATTGCGCAGAGTTGCCCTGAACCGGTCACCGGTCACCGGTCACTGGTCACGCCGTTTCCGATGACATTGCATCCCGACTACCCCCTCCCCGACACCGCCGACCCGGTCATGGCGCCGTTCTGGCGCGGCTGCGTCGAGCGCCGGCTCCTGGTGCAGCGCGACCGGGAGACTGGCGCGTATCACTGGCCGCCGAAGCCGCACTACTGGAAAGGCGGGCGCCTGGAATGGGTCGAGGCGAGCGGGCGCGGCGAGGTCTACACCTATGTCGTCGCGCACGCGCCGTTCCTGCCGGCGTTCATGCACCGCCTGCCGCACATCCTGGTCGTCGTGCAGCTCGCCGAGGGACCGCGTCTGGTCGGCTACATGATCGACACCACGCCGGAGGCGATGCGCATCGGCCTGCCGGTGCGGGTGGCGTTCGAGCCGCTCACCGACGACGTGACCCTGCCGGTCTGGCAACCGGCCTGAGGTGCGTCGCGCCTAGTGGTCGCCGGTCGCCATCTCGGCCGGCTGCGGGCGCAGCCACGAGGTGACGATCGAGGTGGCGAGGATCGCCGCGATCACCGCCAGCGAGGTGCCGATCGGGATCTTGTAGATGTCCATCAGGCCCATCTTGGCGCCGACGAAGATCAGCACGAAGGCGAGGCCGACCTTGAGATAGTGGAAGCGGTCGATGGCGCCGGCGAGCAGGAAGAACATCGAGCGCAGGCCGAGGATGGCGAAGATGTTCGAGGTGAAGACGATGAACGGGTCGGTGGTGACGGCGAAGATCGCCGGGATCGAGTCGATGGCGAACACCAGGTCGGTGATCTCGATCAGCACCAGCACCAGCAGCAACGGCGTGGCGCGCCAGTGGCCATCGACGCGGGTGGTGAAGTGCGGTCCGTCGAGCGTCGAGGTCGAGGGCAGCACGCGGGTGAACAGGCGGAACAGCGGGTTGCGCTCCGGGTGCGGCTCGCTGTCGCGCTGGATCAACAGCTTGATGCCGGTGAGCAGCAGGAAGGCGCCGAAGACGTACATGATCCAGTGGAAGCGGCTGAGCAGCGCGGCGCCCAGGAAGATGAAGATGGCGCGCATCACCAGCGCGCCGAGGATGCCCCAGAACAGGACCCGGTGCTGGTAGGCGGCGGGGATCCGGAAGGTGGAGAAGACGACCAGGAAGACGAAGATGTTGTCGACCGCCAGCGCCTTCTCGATCAGGTAGCCGCTGAGGAACTCCATCGCCCGCTGCGCGCCGAAGGCGGCGGCGATCCAGCCGTTGAAGGCGAGCGCCAGGCTGATCCACACGACGCTCCAGATGGCGGCCTCGCGTACCTTCACGGCGTGCGCCTCGCGGTGGAAGACGCCCAGATCGAGCGCCAACATGGCGAGCACGAACAGCAGGAACCCGGCCCACATCCACGGCGTCGCGACGGTTTCGATCGGCATGGGACTGCCTCATTATGGCCGCCGGCGGGCGCCGACCAATAGATAGTTCGAGCGCCTCGAATCGGCTGAGCCGAAAGATCCCCGCTCCCCGGCCGGACGGCGCCGGCGGCGCGCACGCTGGTTGCCGCGCGGCGCCGATCTGTGGTTTCTGCGCCGACGTATGAGCGCGAGCAGCGAGACGGCGGCGACGCCGCGGGACTTCAGCAGCCTGGTGCGGGCGGGGTGCGAGGACTACGTCCTGAAGGGCATCGGCCTGCCAGCGGCGGCCTACATCTTCCACGCCGTGAAGCTGACGCTGTTCGCGCTCGGCTGGATGTTCTTCGTCAGCTTCACGCCCGGCCTGGGCAGCCCGTGGCATCTCGGCGCCTGGGTGTTCGAGGGCGTCGCCTTCCAGAAGGCATTCATCTGGGGCTGCCTGATCGAGGTGCTCGGCTTCGGCTGCATGAGCGGGCCGCTCGGCTTCCGCATCGTGCCGCCGTTCACCGCCTTCCTGCACTTCCTCTGGCCGGGGACGACCAAGCTGGCGCCGTTCCCCGACCTGCCGCTGTTCGGCGGCACGACGCGGTCGTGGTTCGACGTGGCGCTGTATGCCGGCTTCATCGCCGCGCTGCTGCGCGCGCTGATGGCGCCGGCGATCGGCGTCGCGCAGCTGTGGCCGATCGTGGTGCTGCTGCCGCTGTGCGGGCTGAGCGACAAGACCATCATCCTGGCGGCGCGCGTCGAGCATCACTTCGCCATGATCGTCTGCTTCCTGCTCGCCGCCGGCGGCAACTGGATCGCCGCCAGCAAGGCGGTGCAGCTGGCGATCTGGTTCTGGGCCGGCGTTTCCAAGCTCACCGTCGCCTTCGGCTACGTGGTGCCGATCATGACGGTGAACAACCCGATGCTGCGCAGCCCGGAGCTGCGCCGCCGCATGTTCGTCGCCTACCCGCACGACCTGACGCCGTCGCCGCTCGGCAAGCTGATGGCGCACGCCGGCACGTTTCTGGAGTTCGCCGCGCCGCTGACGCTGGTCTGGGTCACCCACGCCGGCGGTCTACAGGTGCTCGGACTGATCTTCGTGCTGATGCTGCACGGCTTCATCCTCAGCAACATGCCGGCCGGCGCGGTGTTCGAATGGAACCTGCTCAGCCTCTACGCAGCGGCGTTCCTGTTCATCGGCCACCCCACCGTGACGGTGCTCGACATCGACTCGCCGCTGGTTGCGCTCTACCTGTTCGTCGGGCTGATCGTCCTGCCGCTGGCCGGCAACCTGGTGCCGTCGCGCATCTCGTTCCTGGTCGCCATGCGCTACTACGCCGGCAACTGGGCCTGGAGCGCCTGGCTGTTCCGCGGCGACAGCCAGGACAAGCTGGCCAGGCTGAAGCGGGTGGCGCCGCTGCTGCGCGAGCAGCTGGAGAAGTACGCCCCCGAGGAAGCGGCGCACATGGACACGCGCGGCTTCGCCTTCCGCTCGCTGCACCTGCAGGGCCGCGCGCTCGGCCTGCTGCTGCCGCGCGCCATCGCCGGCGGCCGCTTCGAGGACTACCGCTACTACGACGGCGAGATCATCGCCGCCTCGGTGCTCGGCTGGAATTTCGGCGAGGGGCACCTGTGCAACGAGCAGCTGCTGCGCAACATCCAGGCGCAGTGCCACTTCGCGCCCGGCGAGCTGCGCGCGATCATGGTCGAGTCGCAGCCGCTGCTCGGCTCGTCGCTGCACTGGCGCATCGTCGACGCGGTCGACGGCCAGCTCGAGGAGGGCTACGCGCCGCTCGCCGAGCTCAAGCAGCGCGCGCCCTGGGACTACGGGGCGCGATGAGCGGGCTGGATGCTGTCGTCATCGGCTCGGGACCGAACGGGCTGGCGGCGGCGGTGGCGCTGGCGCGCGGCGGCGCGTCGGTGCTGGTGCTGGAGGCGCGCGAGTCGATCGGCGGCGGCATGCGCACCGCGGCGCTGACGCTGCCCGGCTTCGCGCACGACGTCTGCTCCGGCTGCCACCCGATGGGCGTGCTGTCGCCCTTCTTCCGCACCCTGCCGCTGGCCGAGCACGGCCTGCGCTGGCTGAGCGGATCGGCGTCGGCCGCGCACCCGCTCGACGATCAACCGGCGGTGCTGTTGCGCCGGTCGCTGGCGGAGACCGCGGCCCAGCTGGGCGCCGACGCGGCGGTCTATCGGCGCACCTTCGAGCCGTTCCTCGGCGATCCGCACGCGCTGCTCGCCGACCTGCTGGCGCCGTTGCGCCTGCCGTCCCACCCGCTGCGCCTGGCGCGCTTCGGGTTGCCCGGCCTGCTGCCGGCGACGACGCTGCTGCGCCGGCGCTTCCAGGATGCCCGCGCCCGCGCGCTGCTCGCCGGCTGCGCCGCGCATTCGATCCTGCCCCTGGAGCGACCGCTCAGCGCCGCGGTCGGATTGATCTTCGCGCTCACCGGTCACGTCGCGGACTGGCCGGTGGCGGCCGGCGGCTCGCAGGCGATCGGCGCGGCGCTCGCGTCGTATCTGCAATCGCTCGGCGGCCGCATCGAAACCGGCGTGCGCGTGCGCCGCCTCGCCGATCTGCCGCCGACCCGGGTGGTCCTGTTCGACACCAGCCCGGCGCAGCTCGCCGAGATCGGCGCGCCGCTGCTGCCGGACGGCTACGTGCGGCGGCTGGCGCGCTATCGCTACGGGCCGGGGGTGTTCAAGCTCGACTTCGCGCTCGACGGGCCGATTCCGTGGCGCGATCCGCGTTGCCTGGAGGCGTCCACCGTGCACGTCGGCGGCACGCTCGACGAGATCACCGCCGCCGAGGCGGCGGTGTGGCGCGGCGAGCATCCGGAGCGGCCGTTCGTCATGGTCGTGCAGCAGAGCCAGTTCGATCCGAGCCGTGCGCCGGCTGGCCGCCACACTGGCTACGCCTACAGCCACGTGCCGGCGGGCTCGACCGTCGACTACAGCGCGGCGATCGAAGCGCAGCTGGAGCGCTTTGCGCCCGGTTTCCGCGATCGCGTCCTCGCCCGCCACGTCATGCGCCCGGCCGACCTGGAGGCCGACAACGCCAACTACATCGGCGGCGCGATCACCGGCGGGGTCGCCGACCTGTCGCAGTTCTTCACTCGCCCGGTGGCGCGCCTCGATCCGTACAGCACGCCGCATCCGCGCCTGTTCATCTGTTCCGCCTCGACCCCGCCGGGCGGCGGCGTGCACGGCATGTGCGGCTACTTCGCCGCGCAGAGCGCGCTGCGGCGCTTGCGGACACTGCCGGCGACGCCGTTGTGAACCGGTCCAGGCTGTTAGTGCCGCCACCGGCCGCGCCGGAAAACTCGAGCGAGAAACGCGCGTGCTCGCCGCTGAGAAGATCACCACCAAGACACCAAGGCACCAAGGTCTGAGGTCAGCTTGGTGTCTTGGTGGTTGGCCTTGCTCCTGTGCGTGAAGTTTCAGGTCAGGCTGTTGGCTGTTAGGGGAGACCCGCCAAGCGGGTCGGCAACCGAGCTGTATCGTCGGGCGAAAGAGGGAGTGCGATGAATTCGTTGGCAGGCAAGGTGGCGATCGTGACCGGCGGCGCGTCGGGGATCGGGGCGGCGACGGCGCGCGTGTTCGCGGCGGCGGGCGCCAAGGTGGTGATCGGCGACATGCAGGACGGCGCCGGCGTCGCCAAGGAGATCGGCGGCCTCTTTCACCCCGTCGATGTGCGCGACTCGGGGGCGGTGCAGGGGCTGGTCGCCCGCGCGGTCGGTGAGCTCGGTCGCCTGGATGTGCTGTTCAACAACGCCGGCATCGAGGCGCACGCGCCGCTCGCCGGCATGGAGGACGACGCGCATCGCAACATGATCGACGTCAACCTGCACGGGGTGTTCTACGGTCTCAAGTTCGGCATCCAGGCGATGCTGGCCAATCCCGGTCCGGCGCGCGGCTCGATCATCAACACCGCCAGCGTCGCCGGGCTGATCGGCACGCCGGGGCTGGGTTCATACGCGGCGACCAAGCACGCGGTGGTCGGCATGACCCGCACCGCGGCGCTGGAGATGGGGTCGAGCGGCATCCGCGTCAACGCGGTGTGTCCTGGTGTCATCCGCACGCCGATGCTGGGCGGCTTCGAGGCGAGCGAGGAGATCCTCAGGCAGATCGGCAAGGCGCACGCGCTGCAGCGCATCGGCGAGCCGGTCGAGGTCGCGCGCCTGGTCTGTTTCCTGGCCAGCGACGACGCCTCGTTCATCACCGGCCAGGCGATCGCGGTCGACGGCGGCATGACCGCCGGCCTGCAGGTGCCGTCGAACTGACTCGTCGTGGGCGGTCAGCCTGAAACGGGCGGAGTTGGGCGCTGCAAAGCCGGCGGCCGCGAGCGCTCAGCTGCTGCTCATAACATGCCGAGCTCGAGCTTGGCCGCCTCGGTCATCATCGCCTGGTTCCAGGGCGGCTCGAAGACCACCTGCACGTCGGCCTCGGCGACGCCGGGGATGGCCTGGATGCGGGTCTTGGCGTCGTGCGCGATGACGTCGCCCATGCCGCAGCCGGGCGCGGTGAGCGTCATCTTCACGTCGACGCGGCTGCCGCCGCTCTCCAGGCGGGCGATGGCGAGGTCGTACACCAGGCCGAGCTCGACGATGTTCACCGGGATCTCCGGATCGTAGACCTGGCGGAGCTGGGTGTAGACCTGCTCCTCGCTGACCTCGGCGTTGGGATCGACCGGACCGCTGTCGCCGCCGAGCACCGGCTTGCCGATCGCGTCGCCGTCCCTGCCCGACAGCCGATACAGCCCGCCGAACGACGGCACCTGCAGCGTGTAGCTGTCGCCGAGCGCCTGCGTGATCACCGCCGGCGTGTTGGCCTGCAGCAGCGTGGTGACCCCCTGCGGGATCATCACCACTTCGACATCGCGGCTCAGCGTCACTTCTTCGAATGCCAT
>JANRJF010000276.1:0-18137 GCA_033764095.1 Deltaproteobacteria bacterium
CGCCCAGCTCGCGCCGCCGGCGGACGACGGCGCGGCGCCCGCCGGCGCCGCGGCGCCGGTGCTGCTGGTGGCGCGCGATCCGGCCCCGGTGCTGCGCTGCGGCCGGGTCGAGCGCGTGCTCGACGCGCGCGGCGCGCTGCTCGGCTACCTCTACTACCGCGACGGCTGCCCGCCGGCCTGAGCGCGCCGCATCGCTTGGTCTTCGGCGCCGCGCCGACTATGCACTGGCGCGTCGATGCTCACGCTGCCCAACTTCCTCACGCTCCTGCGCATCATCGCCATCCCGATCTTCCTGATCTTCCTGGCCGATGCGAACTACGCCGCGGCGTTCATGCTGTTTCTCTCCGCCGGCGTCACCGACACCATCGACGGCACCCTGGCGCGCCTGACCGACAGCCGCTCCAGCCTCGGCGCGGTGCTCGACCCGATGGCCGACAAGCTGTTGCTGCTGAGCTCGTTCATGGTGCTCGGGTTCAACGGCCTGCTGCCGAGCTGGCTGGTGATCCTGGTGGTGTTGCGCGACGTCATCGTCGTGCTCGGCTACGGCGCGGTGTTCGTGGTGGACCACGTCTGGATGGACATCGCGCCGAGCCGCCTCGGCAAGTTCAGCACCTTCTTCCAGCTCTTCACCATCGGCTTCGCGCTCATGCATCTGGCGCGGCCGGCGCTGCCGCTCAGCGAGGCGTCGGCGGTGCTGCAACTGGTCACCGGCGGCATGACGGCGGCATCCGGCACCGGCTACATCTACCGTGGGTTGTTGTGGCACCAGCGTCGCGCTAGCGCTCAGCCAGGATGATGCTCCCGCCGACTGCTACCGCGAGGGACTGACCAGCGATGACCAAGACGCGCCTCGACTCGTTTCGCACCCGCACTCGTCTCCAGGGCACCAGCGTCGATTGCTTCAGCCTGCCGGCGCTGGCCGACGCCGGCCTCACGCAGCTCGAGCGCCTGCCGTTCAGCATCCGCGTCCTGCTCGAGAACCTGCTGCGCAACGAGGACGGCCGCCTGGTCAAGGCCGACGACGTGCGCGCGCTGGCGGCGTGGAGCGGCACGGCGGCGGCGAGCGAAGTGCCGTACATGCCGGCGCGCGTGCTGCTGCAGGACTTCACCGGCGTGCCGGCGGTCTGCGATCTGGCGGCGATGCGCGAGGCGACGCGCCGGCTCGGCGGTGATGCGAAGCGCATCAATCCGCAGATCCCCGCCGACCTGGTGATCGACCATTCGGTGCAGGTCGACCGCTTCGGTTCCGCCGCCGCGTTCTCGGAGAACGGCGCGCTGGAGTACGAGCGCAACCGCGAGCGCTACGTCTTCCTGCGCTGGGGCGGCCAGAGCCTGGAGAACTTCCGCGTCGTGCCGCCGGAGACCGGCATCTGCCACCAGGTGAACCTGGAGTATTTGGCGCGCGTCGTCTTCACCGCCGCGGAGGGCGGGGCGACACTCGCCTATCCCGACACCTGCGTCGGCACCGACTCGCACACGACGATGATCAACGGCCTCGGCGTGGTCGGCTGGGGCGTCGGCGGCATCGAGGCCGAGGCGGTCATGCTCGGTCAGCCGTACTACATGCTGACGCCGCAGGTGGTCGGCGTGAAGCTCACCGGCGCGCTGCGTCCCGGCGCGACGGCGACCGACCTGGTGCTCACCGTCACGCAGTTGCTGCGCAAGCACGGCGTGGTGGAGAAGTTCGTCGAGTTCTACGGCCCGGCGCTGGCGTCGCTGGCGCTCGCCGACCGCGCCACCATCGCCAACATGGCGCCGGAGTACGGGGCGACGATCGGCTTCTTCCCGGTCGACGACCAGACCCTCGCCTACCTGCGCCTGAGCGGCCGCGCCGACGAGCAGGTCGCGCTGGTCGAGCGCTACTGCAAGGCACAGGGGCTGTTCCGCAGCGCCGACACCCCGGATCCCCAGTTCACCGAGCAGTTGAGCCTCGACCTCGACAGCGTCGAGCCGAGCCTCGCCGGTCCCAAGCGGCCGCAGGACCGCGTCCCGCTGCAGCAGATGAAGCGCACCTTCAAGGACGCGCTGTCGAGCGGCTACAAGCGCGACGTCGGCCAGGTGGCGGAGATCGCCGCGCCGGCCGGCGCGGCGCGGCTGCCCGAGCGCCAGGATCTGTACGCCGCCTACGCGGTACCGGTGACCGACGCCGGCAACCAGTATTCGCTGACGCACGGCGCGGTGGTCATCGCCGCCATCACCAGCTGCACCAACACCTCGAACCCGTCGGTGATGCTCGGCGCCGGCCTGCTGGCACAGAAGGCGGCGCAGCGCGGCCTGCAGGTGAAGCCGTGGGTGAAGACCAGCCTGGCGCCGGGCTCCAAGGTGGTCACCGACTACCTGCGCAACGCCGGCGTGCTGCCGGGCCTGGAGGCGCTGCGCTTCAACGTCGTCGGCTACGGCTGCACGACCTGCATCGGCAACAGTGGTCCGCTGCCCGAGGCGGTGGCCAAGCCGATCAAGGAGCACAACCTGGTGGCGGCGGCGGTGCTGAGCGGCAACCGCAACTTCGAGGGCCGCATCAACCCGCTGACGCTGGCCAACTATCTCGCCTCGCCGCCGCTGGTGGTGGCGTACGCGCTCGCCGGGACGGTCGACATCGACCTGGCGCGCGAGCCGCTCGGCACCGGCAGCGACGGCCGCCCGGTCTACCTGCAGGACATCTGGCCGACGCCCGAGGAGGTCAGCGCGGCGGTGAAGAAGACGGTGACGCCGGCGCTCTTCCGCACCCAGTACGCCAACGTGTTCAAGGGCGATGCGCGCTGGCAGGCGCTGCCGGCGCCGGCCGGCGAGCTGTACGAATGGGAGGCGAAGTCGTCGTACATCAAGTCGCCGCCGTTCTTCGCGACGATGACGCGCGCCGCCACGCCGCCGACGGATCTGGTCGGGGCGCGCGTTCTGGCGGTGCTCGGCGACTCGGTGACCACCGACCACATCTCGCCCGCCGGCTCGATCCCGGCCGACAGCCCGGCCGGCAGGTACCTGATCGCCGAGGGTGTGGCGCCGAAGGACTTCAACTCGTACGGCGCGCGGCGCGGCAACCACGAAGTGATGATGCGCGGCACCTTCGCCAACATCCGCCTGAAGAACCTGCTGGTGCCGGGTGTCGAGGGCGGCGTCACGCGGCACTTCCCCGACGGCGCGCAGACCTCGATCTACGAGGCGGCGATGCAGTACCAGCGCGACGGCGTACCGCTGCTGGTGATCGCCGGCAAGGAGTACGGCACCGGCAGCTCGCGCGACTGGGCGGCCAAGGGGACCAATCTGCTCGGCGTGCGCGCCGTGATCGCCGAGAGCTACGAGCGCATCCACCGCAGCAACCTGGTCGGCATGGGCGTGTTGCCGCTGCAGTTCCTGCCCGGCGAGAGCCGCGAGTCGCTCGGGCTGCAGGGGGACGAGACCTACGCCATCCGCGGCCTCGCCAGCCTCTCGCCGCGCCAACGCGTGCGCGTCGAAGTGACGCGCGCCGACGGCAGCCAGACGCAGTTCGACGCCGTGGCGCGCATCGATACGCCGGTCGAGGTCGACTACTACGGCAACGGCGGCATCCTGCAGACCGTGATCCGCGCCATCGCCGCCGCCTGACGGGTCGTACGTCACCCGGCGTCGCCACAGAGCAGTTCGGACCCCCATCCTGGCCTTCCCCCGCTGGCGCGGGGGAAGGAATCGGCTGCGCGACAGGACTCGTTGCTCTCTTCCGTGCCCCGCGCCGCGGCCGGAAACAACTCCCGGCAGGCGGCGCTGCGCCGCCGACGCGGAGGGCCGAACAACGGAACTCCAGTCAGTTTGCCAATTCGTCGCGCCGCGTGGTTGGGTCCGGGCAGCGGACCTGAGCAACGGAGGCATCGATGCGCAAGCTGTGGGCGAGCGGAATTGCGGCGCTGTGGACCGTCGGCATCATCGGCGGCGCGGCACCGAGCCTTGCGGCCTACGGCGGCTGCGTCGGCGACTGCGCCGAGAACGGCGGCGTCACCGTCGACGACCTGGTCAAGGCGGTGAACGTGGCGCTCGGCGCGACCGCGCTCGACACCTGCGTGCCGGCCGATGCGAACCAGGACGGCGCCGTGCAGGTCAACGAGCTGATCCTGGCGGTGAACAACGCGCTCGACGGCTGCCCGTCGACGGTGCCGACCACCGCCGGCATCGTGTTCAACGGTGAGGCCAACCGCCTGCACGCCTACCAGCCGGCGGCCGGCTTCCCGCGGCAGACGGTCATCCCCAGCAATGCCGACGAGCCGACGCGCGGGCGCGACATCAACGGCCAGATCTGTTTCACCAGCGGACCGAACGGCGAGGTGCGCTTCATCGCCGGCGAGGACACCAACCAGGGACAGTCGCACGTGGGCGCTGGCTGGGGGCTGTTCGAGCTGAGCGGCGTCTTCCCGCACCTCGACTTCGAGCAGCTCAACCACCTGCAGCCGCACTACCAGAACGGCGACGAGGCGGAGAACTACGGCTGCGGCTTCCTCAGTGACGGCCGCCTGGTCACCACCGACGTCGGCAACCAGGCGAGCGGCCCGGGCACCGGTCAGCTGACGCTCTGGTTCACGCCGCTCGACGGCAACAACGCGCGCTACTGCAAGCTCGACATCGCGATCCCCACCGCCGGGCAGATCGCCATCGACGAGCAGGATCGCATCTACGTCACCGCCTCGCGGGCGACGCAGGAGGGGGTGGCGGGGGTCTACCGCTACAGCGGTCAACTACCGACCGCGGACGGCGCCGCCGGCGGTTGCGGCCGCGTCGATCCGGTCGGCGACCCGTTGGTCAGCGAAGGGCGCATCACCCGCGAGGTCTTTATCCCCGGCGACGGCCACATCTCGACGCCGAGCGGCCTGGTGCTGATCCCCGACGGCGGCCTCTACGTCGGCAGCGTGCTCAATGGCGTGATCGCCGAGTACGACAGCCAGGGCCAGTTCGTGCGCCGCGTGCTGACTCCGTCGGGCAGCGGACTGCCGACGCCGAGCGGCAACCCGTTCGGCCTCGGCCTCGCCTCCGACGGCACGTTGTACTTCGCCGACATCGGCCTGCGCCTCGCCAACGGCAACATCGGCCCGGGCCCGAACCTGGGCAAGGTGCGGCGCATTCGTTTCGTCGACAGCCAGCCGCAAGCGCCGGAGATCATGGACGAGAATCTCAACTTCCCGGACGGCATCGGGGTCTTCGAGGGCACCACCGCGGCGACCGTGCGGTGAGCTGAACGGCTCCAGTCGTGACGCCGGCCGATCGCGCGGTCGGCCGGCGCCACCCAACTTTTTCTCGCCGCCGCGTACTTCGGTGGCTGCCTAACCACGCACGCGGATGTAGGCTGAGCCGGCAACCAGCTCAGGCGCCGCGTCGTGCAGCAAAGCGGGATGCCTGCGCGTCTCAAAAGTTGGGAGCCGTGCTGAATTCCATGCGCACATCATCTCGCAGGTCCTGGTTCGGCCTCGCTCTCTTGTGGTGCGTCGGCGGCACGCCGGTGGAAGCGCAGAGCGGTCCGGTGGTGCGCTATGCCGGTGCGATCGATCAGGACGGCTGCCCCTCCTGCTGCCAGTTCAGTTGTCTGCTGACGCCGACACCGACACCGGAGGTCGACGCGCTCGGCCGGCGCGTCTTCCGGCGCACCTCGGGACAGTTCCTGCTCGTCGTCGAAGCCGGTCCCGGCACCTCGAATCGCCAGCCGGGTAGCGAGGGCGTCGTCTCGGGCGGCACCGAGGTGCCGATCGCGCACGCCTCGGGACGCCCGTCGCTGCAGGTACAGAGCCAGCGCAAGCTCGGCAACGGCTCGGCCGCAATCGACTGCCGCACCATCCCGCTCGGCGGCGTGCCGGGGTTCCCCAACCTCGACTTCGCCGCGACCAGCGCGGTTACCACCGGCCTGATCGATATGGCCTGCCGCTTCGAGTACTTCAGCGCCAGCAGCGTGGCCTGCACGCGCAATCGCTACGGCGACTTCGCCTTCCTCGGCAGCGGCTCGTCGCGCCAGTACTGCTTCGCGGTCAAGAACGTCGACGAGTTCCCCGACGGCGTCAACGTCGTCGCCGTGCAGCTGCGCGACGTGAGCGGCAATCTCGGCCCGAAGAAGGAATTCGTGGTGATCGTCGAGCCGCCGAGCGTCACGCCGTCGCCGAGCCTGACGCCGACGCGCACCCCGACCGCGACGCCGACGCCGCGCATGGCGCGCGTCGCCGGCTCGGTGCGCTACTACGCCAACAACAACCCGGTGCCGAACGCGACGTTGCGGGTCTCGGGCAGCGCGGCGACGAGCACCAACTCCTCCACCTCCGGTGCCTATCAGCTGCTCAACTCGGCGCCGGTGACGATCACGGTCGATGCCCGCAAGCTGGGCGACGTCGGCTCGCCGTCCGCCATCAGCACGCTCGACGCGGCGTGGGTGCTGCAGGCGGTCGCCGGCCTGCGCACGTTCACCACCCACCAGCGGCTGGCCTGCGACGTGACCGGCAATGGCTCGCTCAGTACGCTCGACGCGTCACGCATCCTGCAGCGCCAGGTCGGTCTGCTGGATCGCTTCGCGGTCGCCGACCAGTGCAACTCCGACTGGCTCTTCGATCCGCTCACGACGGGGAGCAATCCGCGCCGTATCGCGCCCGCCATCGGCACCGGCACCTGCCAGAACGGCGCGCTGGCGTACGAGCCGCTCAGCGCCGACAAGGTCGCGCAGGACTTCGCCGCCATTCTGTTCGGCGACTGCACCGGCAACTGGGCGGCGAGCAGCGGCGGCAGCCTGCTGGCGCAACGGCCGGCGGTGCGGCTGCGCGTGCCGCGCCGGCCCCAGAGCGGCATGCTGCGGGTGCCGCTGGTGATCGACGTCGACCAACCGTACCACGCGCTCGATCTCAGCATCCGCTACCGCGGCGAGGGGCTGCGGCCGCTGCGCGTGCGCAAGCTGCGCGGCGCCGAGGGCGCCATGCTGGTCAGCAACCTCAGCGAGCCAGGACGGGTGCGCCTGGCGCTGGCCAGCGCCCAGCCGATCGAGCCTGGCGGCCTGCTGGTCATCGACTTCACCACCGCCGAGCACGCCGACATCCGCGTCGAAGAATCGCTGGTCGAGTAGGGCGCCGCGCCGGCGGCCAGCCGCTTGCCTCTCCCGAGGACCGGCGCGCGAGTTTTCGTGATGACCTGGCTTGCTCCAAACGTTCCAGTCCACTTAACTGGTGCGATATGACGATGCGCATTCTCGCGGCCCTCGGCTTCGCCCTCTCCATCGCCTTCGTGTCCGCCCGGCCGGCGGCGGCGCAGAGCTGTACCGGTGACTGCGGCGCCAACGGTCAGGTGGAGATCAACGAGCTCATCATCGGCGTCAACATCGCCCTCGGCAGCGCCGAGCCGTCGGCCTGCAGCTCCTTCGACCAGAACGAGAGCGGCGAGGTGGAGATCAACGAGCTGATCACCGCGGTCGGTTTCGCGCTCAACGGCTGCCCGACGGTGGCCTGCCTGGCGCCGCTCGGCGGGCGCTGCGTCGAGATCAGCCCGGGGCCGGACGCGCAGGACGAGCTGCTCACCGCGCTGCTCGAAGCGCAGCCCAAGGACGTCATCTACCTGAAGGAAGGCACCTACACGATCGACAGCCAGCTCTCGCTGGAGGTGGACGACGTCACCATTCGCGGCCAGGGCATCGACAAGACCATCCTCGACTTCTCCACCCAGACCGGTGCGGCCGAGGGCCTGCTGGTGCAGGGCAACCGCTTCGTGCTGCAGGACATCGCGTTGCAGGACGCGCCGGGCGACATCGTCAAGATCCTCGGCGCCGACGGCGTGACCATCCAGCGCGTGCGCACCGAGTGGACCGGCGGGGCACTGGAGAGCAACGGCTCCTACGGCCTCTACCCGGTGCAGTGCCGCAGCGTGCTGATCGAGGACTCGGTGGTGAAGGGCGCCTCGGACGCCGGCATCTACGTCGGCCAGTCGCGCAACATCGTCGTCCGCAACAACCGCGTCGAGCTCAACGTCGCCGGCGTCGAGATCGAGAACTCGACCGATGCCGACGTGCACGGCAACACCGCGACCAACAACACCGGCGGCATCCTGGTCTTCAACCTGCCCGGCCCGCCGGTGCAGGACGGGCGCCGCACGCGCGTCTACGACAACGACATCTTCGAGAACAACACGCACAATTTCGCGCCGGCCGGCAACACCGTCGCCGGCGTGCCGGACGGCACCGGCTCGATGATCCTCGCCAACGACCAGGTCGAGGTGTTCGGCAACCGCTTCCGCAACAACAACACCTCGGACGTGATCCTGGTCAGCTACAACACCGCCGCGCTGCTGGCGAACCAGCCGGCGCCGGACAACCCGGACTTCGACCCGTATTCGGAGACCATCTGGGTGCACGACAACACCTACGAGGGCAGCGGCACCGCGCCCGACAGCGACCTCGACGTGCTCGACGGGCTGCTCGGCCTGCCGTACCCGAACATCCTGTTCGACGGCGACGTGAATCCGGCCAAGCTCGTCGACGGCGCGCTGCCCGCCGCCCTGCGCATCTGCGCGCAGGAGCCGGAGGGCACCACCTTCGCCAACATCGACCTGCCGAACGTCTTCGCCGGGCTGACCAAGGACATCAGCACCGTCGACTGCGCGCACGCGCCGCTGTCGCCGGTGCCGCTGGAGAAGGAGCGCCGCAAGGTCGCGATCGCGCCGGGACCGAACGCGCAGGACGAGCTGCTGACGGCGCTGATCGAGGCCCAGCCGGGCGATGACATCGTCCTCGCGGCCGGCACCTACACCATCACCGAGAGCTTGTCGCTCAACGTCGACCACGTCATCCTGCGCGGCGCCGGCGAGGATCAGACCATCCTCGACTGCGCCGGCATCACCAGCGGCGGCGAGTGCCTGCTGGTGATGGGCGACGACTTCACCATCCGCGACATGGCCTTCATCAACAGCCCCGGCGACCAGGTGAAGATGCTGGGCGCCGACGGCGTGCGCATCCAGGGCGTACGCGCCGAGTGGACCAACGGGCCGGACACCAACAACGGCTCGTACGGGCTGTACCCGGTGCAGTGCAAGGACGTGCTGATCGAGGACTCGATCGTCAAGGGCGCCTCGGACGCCGGCCTGTACATCGGCCAGTCGCGCAACATCATCGTGCGCCGCAACTACGTCGAAGGGAACGTCGCCGGCATCGAGATCGAGAACTCGACCGTCGCCGACGTCTACGGCAACGACGCCTACATGAACACCGGCGGCATCCTGGTGTTCAACCTGCCCGGGCTGCCGGTCTACGGCGAGCGCACGCGCGTCTTCAACAACACCATCCGCGAGAACAACGAGCCGAACTTCGCGCCGGCCGGCAACATCGTCGGCACGGTGCCGACCGGCACCGGCATCTTCGTGCTCGCCAACGACCAGGTGGAGATCTTCGGCAACACCTTCACCGACAACGACAGCGGCACCGTGAGCTTCATCAGCTACAACACGGCGCAGTTCTTCGGTGTCGCGGCGCCGAACGATCCGAACTTCGACCCGTTCTCGGAATCGCTCTACATCTACAACAACACCTACAACGGCGGCGGCACCAACCCGGATCCGGATCTCGCCATCCTGCTCCTCCTGATCCAGCGCGAGGTCGTGCCGCAGGTGACGGTCGACGGCGACGTCGATCCGGACAAGCTGGTCGACGGTACGCTGCCGGCGGCGCTGCGCACCTGCGTGCAGGACAACCAGGAGAGCTTCGTGAACCTGAACCTGCCGGAGGTGCTCGCCGATCCGCCGACCGGCGAGGTCGGCTTCGACCCGGCGCCCTTCGACTGCGCGCTGTCGCAGTTGCGCCCGGTGTCGATCCCCGGCGTCCAGTAACCCTTCCGCTGCACGGCGCGGGGCGTTCGGCCACGGACGTCCCGCGCCGCATCCCTCCCGTTCCACCTCCCGCCCCCTCCCACACCCACCCCCCATCCGCTACGGTGCCGCTGTGACACGAACCCTCCTGGTCGCGATCCTTCTGCTCGCCAGCCCCAGCCTCGCCTGCGTCGGCGACTGCAGTGCCGATGGCGAAGTGACCATCGCCGAGCTCATTTCCGGCGTGAACCTGGCGCTCGGCCTCACCAACGGCTGCACCGCCTTCGACCGCAACGACGACGGCGAGGTGTCGATCGACGAGCTGCTCGCGGCGGTGAACAACGCCACCGGCGGCTGCCCGCTGCCGGCGACGCCGACGCCGACCGCGACGCCGGTGCCGTCGCCGGGCGAGACGCGCTGCCAGGTGCCGGTCGGCGAGGGGGTCAACTACGACCCGGCGCAGCCCTTCTGCGAGCTGCTCTCGAGCTATCGCTTCTTCACCGACGGCGCGCTCCAGGTGCCGAACGACGGCGTGCTGCCCTACGACCTCAACACGCCGCTGTTCTCCGACTACGCCCGCAAGCACCGCTTCGTCTGGCTGCCGCCGGGGACCGCCGCCACGTACAACGCGCGCGACAGCTTCACCTTCCCGGTCGGTACGGTGCTCATCAAGACGTTCGCCTTCCCGCGCGACGAGCGCGATCCGCTGCTCGGCGAGCGCCTGATCGAGACGCGCCTGCTGGCGCGCCGCGCCGGCGGTTGGGAGGCGATCACCTATCTCTGGAACGCCGAGCAGACCGAGGCCAAGCGGCTGGTCATCGGCAAGCGCGTCGCGGTCAGCTACCCGACCGAGGACGGCGAGTTCTCGATCAACTACCAGGTGCCGAACACCAACCAGTGCAAGGAGTGCCACGCCGAGCACAACGACGTCATGGGTCCGCTCGGCCCCAAGGCGCGCCACCTGAACAAGGACCACGCGTACGACGACGCGGTGGAGAACCAGCTCACGCACTGGACGGCGGTCGGCTACCTCACCGGCGCGCCGGCCGATCCGGCCAATGCGCCGCGCCTGCCGGTCTTCGACGACCCGAACAGCGGGACGGTCGAGGAACGCTCACGCGGCTATCTCGACGCCAACTGCGGCCACTGCCACAACCCCACCGGCCTCGCCCGCACCTCCGGCCTCTACCTCAACATCGAGGAGATGGAGCCGGCGCGCTACGGCGTCTGCAAGCCGCCGGTGGCGGCGGGGCAGGGCTCCGGCGGACGGCGCTACGACATCCTGCCCGGCGATCCCGACGGCTCGATCCTGGTGTATCGCATGGAATCGACCGCCCCTGGCGTCGCCATGCCCGAGCTCGGCCGGCAGACCGTCCACGCCGAGGCGGTGGCGCTGATGCGCGAGTGGATCAGCGCGATGGAAGGCAGCTGCGAGTGAGTTGAGCCGGGCCGCTCAGAAGGTCGCGTCGATCTTCTGCTTGTCGGCCGTCTGGCACTCGCCGACGCCGCCGCCGGCCATCTCCTGTTCCGGGTTGGCGAGCCGGAAGCGGCAGCGCATGCGACCGCCGCGGTCGCCGAGCAGCGTCGCGATGACCTTGCCCGAGTAGGTCTTGGTGAAGGCGGGGACGTCTTCCCCGGCGACCATCCAGTCGCTGTCGTCCTCCTCGCCCCAGTCGTCCCAGCCGACCCCCCAGCCCATCCAGAACGGCGCCAGCGCCTCGCCGTCGGTCTCGGCGGTGACCTCGAGGTAGCGCCCGCTGTACTGCTCGCCACCCGGCATGGTCGCGGTCATGGTGCCGTTGTAGCCGAAGCGCTCCGAGCGGTAGGCCATCTGCACCGGCTCGCCGTCGTGCAGGCGGGCGTTGATCACGCCGCTCGACACGCAGCCGCTCAGCCCCAGCGCGAGCGCGGCGGCCATGCCGGCATGTCGTCCCAGTCGTCGTCGCATCGGCGTCATCACCCCATCCTCCTCGGCGCCATCCGGCGCGTCGACGGTCTGTAGCGAGTTTGCGCCGCCGGTGCGAGCGTGTAGAGGAGGCGCGCCCGCGAGGTGCGCATGCCCCGACATCAGCTCGTCTTCCTGATCGACGTCGACAACACCCTGCTCGACAACGACCGCATTGCCGCCGACCTCATGCGCCACCTCACCGACGAGGTCGGCCGCCAGCGCCAGCGCCGCTACTGGGAGCATTTCGAGGCGCTGCGCGGCGAGCTCGGCTATGCCGACTACCTGGGGGCGCTGCAGCGCTACCGGGCGGAGTACCCGCGCGACCCGCACCTGCTCACCGTCTCGCACTTCCTGATCAACTACCCGTTCGCCAACCGCCTCTATCCCGGCGCGTTGGACGCGATCGCGCACGTGCAGCGCTTCGGCCCGGCGGTGATCCTCTCCGACGGCGACGCGGTCTTCCAGCCGCGCAAGGTGGAGCGCGCCGGACTCAGCGAGGCGGTCGCGGGCCAGGTGCTCATCTACATCCACAAGGAGCAGGAGCTCGCCGACGTGGCGCGCCGCTACCCGGCGCGGCACTACGTGCTGGTCGACGACAAGCCGCGCATCCTCGACGCGGTGAAACGCGCCTGGGGGACGCGCGTCACCACCGTCTTCCCGCGCCAGGGCCACTACGCGCTCGATCCCGACGCGGTTGCGCAGTACGCCCCGGCCGACGTCGCGCTGGCGCGCATCGGCGAGTTGGTCGAATACGACGGCGCCACGCTGCGCGCCGCCGCCCGCCCGCACACCCCGCGCGCCAGGCGAACGCGCCGCTGACTGCCGCCGCCAGCGCAACGCGCCAGACGCACCCAGAGCGGCGCCGTGGAAGGTAGATTCTGCACGCGCGCGCCGGCACACTCGCCGCGGGCGCCCGCAGATGCGAGCGGCGGCACGCGGCACGGCGTTGGCTGTTGAAATACCCGACTGCGCGACGGGGAATGCAGTCAGAGGGTACGCGCCATGTCGCTCAGAGCGGCACGGTATGCCGGCGTCGCGATCGGGGTGGTCGCGGTGCTGGTCGCCGTGCCTTGCGACGCAGGGGACGATGCGCCGAGCTCGCCGGTGCCGGCACTGGGCGATGCGGCCCGCCTCGACCTGCTGTCGGCGCGCCCGTACCGCGCGCGCGATTTCGGCAATGCCGCATTCGCCCACCGGCGGGGCGACGTCGCGCCAGCGCCGCGCGCGCGGCTCGATCTGTCGCCGCTGGCCGCGAACGTCCTCGGCCTGTTCCGCGAGCACGGCCTGCCGCTGCGCGAGCAGCGCGATGCGGAGGGCCACGGGCCGATCGGGGTCACGGCGTCGATCAACGTCGGGCGCCAGCTGCCGGCGGTGAGCTTTCACCTCGGCGACCGGCCGGTCGAGCCGCTCGGCGCGTTCTACTCCGGTGAGCGCGGCTTCCGCTGCGCCCTGGTCTGGCCGATCGAACGCCTCACCCTGCGCCTGGAAGGCGGCGAGGACAGCGAGTTCGGCTACTACGGGATCGTCGGCGTGCAGTGGCTGGACCGGGCGCGGCGCCTGGCGGTCGGCGCCGGCATTCCGCTGAACCTGCGCGACGCCGAGGGCGACGTCGGGGTTATCGTGCAACTGCGCCTGCGGCTGGACTGACTATCGTGTCAGTGACCACACGCCCGGGCGGTGCCGGCACATCACATCGGCCTCGCGGTCCCGACCTGCCGCCGTGCTGCGCTCCAGGCAAGGCGTGCGCGAGAGACCTTGCTGGCGGGGGGAGCGCCGCCGGGCGGCGAAAGTCTATCGCCGGCTGCGCCCCGGTCGGCAAAAAAGACGCTGGCAAAACCGCGCCGCGGATTGGAGCATCGCGGATGTGGCGAGCGCGGCGCGATGAGGGCGCCCGCGCCCCGTGAGCAGTGTGGCATTGTCGAGCTTTGATCCGAAGCACGGTGGACCGGTGAACAGCGACGACATCGCGTCGTTGATTGGCATCGGCGGCGGTGAGGCGCGCACGGCGCCGTACACCGGCACCAAGGCGTTGATGCTGGCGGTGCTGGAGGACGCGATCCGCGCGTACCTCAGCCCCGAGCCGCGCGCGCGCATGGAGGCCGAGCAGTGGGTGCTCAGCCGCCAACGGCGCTCGGTGTTCTCGTTCACCGTCGTCTGCGAGACGCTCGGCCTCGAGCCCAAGGCGGTGCGCGCCGCGCTGCGTCGCATGCGCGTGCAGGAGATCGGACCGGACCACATTCCGCGCAGCCGTCCGAACGCGCGCCGCCGCAGCGGCCTGGCGCGCGATCCCGGCCCGGAGGAATGAGCGGCGCGCGCGCCGTCAACCGCGTTCAGACAGGGGGAGGGAGCGGCGCGCCACGCATCATGCGAGGCGACGTGCGGCGGTGCGCGCGGGGGCGCGAGCCGTCGCGAGCGCGTGGTGCCGCCGTCACGAAACCGTTCATGGCCCGCAAGAATGACGATGGCGTTTCCGCCGCTGATGCGCGACCCCGCGCCCGCCGCGCGATAAGACAAGCAACTCCGCGCGGCATGTCCATTGCTGCCTCTCGACTCGTTTCCCGTACATCACCCGCAACGAGACGAGGGAGTCGAATGAAGAACGGCGACGTTCGAGGCGCGTGCCTGGCTATCATCCGCAACCGTGTCGGAGGCCCGGCCGCGGCCCGCGCTCCGCGTCCGGCGGCGCTCGGTCTGCGCCTGCAGCGCGGTGACCTGCCGCCCGGCGAACTGGCGGCGCTCTGTGCCGCCGTCCTGCGTACCCTGCCGCGAGCGAGCGGCGCCGCGGCGGAGCGCCGTTGGGAGCCGTCCGCGGCGCTGCGCGCGTTGCTCGGCGAGTACCACCGCGTACAGGCCGCGCCGCCGCGGCCGCACGCGCCGCTGAACGGTTTCGCCGTCGACGACGCCGCACACGCCCGCTGAGCGGCGCGCCCGTCAGCGCCGGCGGGCGGCCCGCCGTGCTGCGTCCTGCTGCGTGCGCAGTGGCATGCGCACTCTTGCAGCAAATCAACCGGTCTGCGCATCTGACGATGAGGGATGCGCGAGCCGAGCAGCAGGACCGAGGGGCGGGGATAGGTGGTGGAATACGTTCTGCGGGCGCGGGTCCGAGCCCTCATCGCGGCGCTCGGATTCGGCGTCACGCTGCTCGCCGTGGGGCGGCCGGTCGACGCCGGGGTCCTGGTGCCCTGCGTCGGCGACTGCAACGGCGACGGCGTCGTCACCGTCAACGAGTTGATCGTCGGCGTCGAGATCGCACAGGGCAACCAGCCGGTGACGGTCTGTCCGGCGTTCGACGTCAATGGCGACGGCAGCGTCACGCTCAACGAGCTGATCAGCGCCGTGAACGCCGCCCTGTCGGGCTGCGCCGCGACGCCGACGCCGACCGCGACCGACACACCGCAGACGCCGGCGCCGTCAGCCAGCGCGACTGCCTCCGCCACCGCGACCCTCAGCCCCAGCCCCAGCGCGAGCCCGAGCCGTACCGGCTCGGCGACGGTGACGCCGACGGCCAGCCAGACGGTCGCCGACACACCCACCGCGACCGAGGTGCCGAGTGCCACCCCGGTGGACACCGACACCCCGACCGGGACGCCCACCGGCGTGCCGACCGGCACGGCGACCTCCACCGCGACGGCGACGCGCAGCGCCACGCCAACCCAGAGCGACACGCCGCATCCGACCCGCACCGGCACGCCGTTCACCCCGACCAGCACCCGCCCGCCGACGCGCACCGGCACGCGCACCGCGACCGCGACCCGCACTCGCACGCCGACGCCCGAGCTGACCGCGACCAATACGCGCCCGACGCGCACCGCGACGGCAACGCTCTCGCCGACCATCACGCGCACGCCGACCATCACCCGCACGCCGACGCGCACGCCGCGCGCCAGCGCCACGCCGGAGCCTGAGACGCCGACGCCGACGGCGACCAACACCGTCGGTCCGTCGCCAACCCGTACCTCGCCGGGGCCATCGCCGACCCGGACCTCCACCAGCACACGGACCGCCACGCGCACGATCACCGTGACGCCGACGCAAACCCTCACCCGCACCCTGACCGCGACGCGGACGCTGTCGCCGAGTCGCACGCCGACCGTGCCGGCGACCCGGACGCGCACCGCGACGCCGACGCCGCAGGGACCATCGCCGACGCGCACGCGCACCAGCACCCTCACCCCGAGCGCGAGCCCCTCGCGCACCGTCACCGGAACGCGGGCGCCGAGCGCCACCCAGACGCAGACCTTCACCCGCACGCCGACCGAGACGCGCACCGCGAGCTTCACCGCGACGCCGTCGCGGACCTCGACGCGCAGCTTCACGCCGACCGCCTCGCCGAGCGGCACGCCGACGCGCACGTTCACCGGATCGCCGCCGCCGACGCCGACCCGCACGCCGACGCGCACCGGCACCACCACGCCGACCGGCAGCCCGACGCGCACGTTGACGCGCACCCCGACCATCACGCCGACCTTCGCCACCAACGGCCCGACCATCGTCCGCTTCGGCGTCGCCCGCGCCGACGGCCAGGTGACGCAGCCCGACCTGGTCGCCGGCGACGGCACGCCGATCTACATCCGCCCGCTGCCGCAGGGCTTCTTCATCTTCGTCGAGGTGCGCCGCGGCCCCAGCAACCGCGACCCGGGCCAGCTGACGTTCAATTCGATCGCCGACGACCCGAACGCGCTGCCCGACTTGCAGATCGTCGCCTCGCGTCCGCTCGGCAACGGCAGCACACGCGTCTGCGACGACGCCAACAGCCCGCCGATCGGCGGCGTCCCGGCCGTCGATCCGCCGATGTTCGGCGGGACGCAGGCCTCGGCCAACGCGATCAACGACCTCGCCTGTCGGTTCGACTTCCGCGGCACCTCGGACTCGGCCTGTACGCGCAACGCCAACCAGGAAGCGGCGTTCATCGTCTCGAACTCGCGCGCCCAGTACTGCACGCTGGCCGGCGTCGGCGCCGAGATCGCCTTCCCGACCGGTGACACGCGCCTGACGGTGCGCGTGCGCGACATCATCGGGGCGCCGGGGCTGCCGGCGTCGATCATCATCCGCATCCAGCCGTAACGCGGCGGCGGCCGCGACTTGACTCGGGCCGCGGCGCCCTCCACAGCCTCGACGGTCATGCCGCCGAGCCCGCGCCAGCAAACGCCGCTGTCCGTTCGCCTGCGCGAGCGGCTCTACCTGCTCGGGCACCGCCGCCGCCTGCGGCGCATCGCGCCGTATCATCACCCCGACGCCGATGCCGCCGCGGTGCTGGCGCGCGTGCGCGACAAACACCTGGTGATGGCGATCACCGCCGGCCGCAGCGGCTCGACCTACGTGGCGCGGCTGCTCGCCAGCCTGCCCGACATCACCAGCCCGCACGAGGCGCCGCCGCACTATGGGTACATGATGCGCCTCGCCCAGCATGACCCGGAGGCAGCGCGCCGCTTCCTGCTGCAGTACAAGCTGCCGACCATCGCCGCGGCGCCGACCAGGCGCTACGCCGACATCAGCCATCTCTTCTGCAAGGGTTTCTTCACCCCGCTGCTGGGGCTCGACGTCGTCCCCGACCTCATCCTGCTGCGCCGCCATCCCCGCGCCGTGGCGCAGAGCTGGCTGACGCGCCGCGCCGTGCCGGGCCGCGACCGCCGCGGCCTCCGCCTGCACCTGCATCCGGGCGATCCCGACGTGCTGCCGTTTCCCGACTGGGCGACCGCCACCGACTACCAGCTGTGCTTCTGGTACGCGCTGGAGATCGAGCGCCGGCAGCGCGACTACGGCGCGCGGGCGATGGCGCGCGGCGCGCGCGTGGTCGACGTCACCGCCGACGAGCTGCACGACGGCGCGCGCTTCGTCTCGGTCATCACCGAGCTCGGTCTGCTCCCGCCCGGCGCCGATGCGGGCGCCCTGCTGGCGCGCCACGCCGAGATCTCCGCCGTGCAGCACAAGCCCAACGCCGGCCCGTCGGCGCGCGTGCGCGTCGAGGAAGAGGCGCGCGTCTGGGACGCGGTGGCGCCGGCGGCGCCGTGGCTGCCGGAGGCGGTGGAGCGGCGCTACGCGGCGCGTGCCGGTTCCACCGCCACCGGGTGAGCCTCAGCTGCTCGGGCAGCCGTTCAACAGCGCGCTGACCGCGCCCACCAGCTCGTTCACCGTCACCGCACCATCCTCGTCGAGGTCGACCGCGTCGCAGGCACTGGCGACCTGCAGGCCGAGCGCCAGGTTGACGCCGATGACGATCTCGTCGACCGTCACCGTCCGGCTGCCGTTGCAGTCGCCGGCGCAGGCCTCGACGCAGTCGTCGGTGCAGCCGGCCACCGTGCCGGCGAGGATCCCCAGGCCGTCCGGAAAGGCGAGGTTCTCGCGCACGATCACCGGCGCTGCCGGCGTCCCCTGGCTGTCGAAGCTGATCCAGCGCACCTTGCCGTTCGGC
>JANRJF010000277.1:0-6258 GCA_033764095.1 Deltaproteobacteria bacterium
GGCAGCTGCGGCGCGGCGTCGATGCGCTCGATGACGGCGCGCTGATCGCGCACCACCGCGTCGAGCTGCACGCGCGCGCCGGCACCCAGACCGCGCAGCACATCGGCGCTGTCGGCGTCGGGCAGCTCGAAGGTGTAGGCGCCGACGCGGACGCGATCGGCGCCGGCGGGGCTGGCGAAGCCCTCGATCTGCACGCGCGCGACGCGGCCGTCGAACGGCAGGCGCGGCAGCGGCTCGACGGCTGTCGCGCGCAGCACGTCGCCGTCCCAGCGGCCGCTCACCCGAACCTCGTCGCTCGCCGCCGCGAGGTCGTCCGCCAGGCCGGCGATGCGCGTGCCGGCGATCGCCGCGCCGCCCGCGGCATCGAGGCTGAGCGGACCACTCAGGCGCGCCACGTCGCCGGCCGCCAGCCGCACCTGCGAGGCGGCGATGGCGCCGTCGGCCTGGCGCAGGCCGCTCACCTGCACGACAGCGCCGAGCGGGAAGTCGGCGACGCGGGCGGCGCCGCCCGCGTCACCGCGCGTCGTCGCCGACAGGCGCACCGTCTGGCCGATGACCTCGATCGCGTCCGCCTCCGCCAGGACGCGCGTCACCGGCCCGACCACGACGTGGCGCACGCTCACCTCGCTGGCGCGCAGCGCGTCGTCGGCGCCGCCGGCGACGACCTCGACCACCTGGCCGACGGCGAGGTCGGCGACGCGCGCGGCGGCGCCGTCGATGCGCACGCGCGTCGCGTCGTCATAGTGCAGCTCGACGCCGTCGACGCAGATGCTGGCGAAGCCGGTGATGGTGCCGATGACGCCGCGCTCGCCCGACGCCGACACGCCGGTGCCGCCGACGCCGCTGTCGTCCTGGCCCGGATCGTCCGGCAGCAGGCCGGTGCCGCCCAGCCCGCTGTCGTCGCCACTGCCCGGCGCGTGGCCGGTGCCGCCGATGCCGCCCTCGTCGGGATAGGGAGCGCCGCCGCCGGCGCAGCGGTTCTCGGCCGCCGCGCCGTTCGCCGCCAGGCACACGGCGAGCAGCAGCGCCAGCAGCGGCTCAATCCGGCGCATCCTCGTCCTGGTCTCCCGGCTCGATCGGCGGCGCCTCGTTGAACAGGTAGAGGCCGAAGTTGAAGCGCAGCCGCGCCTCCGCCTGTCCGGTATCGCGCTGCTGCAGCGCCAGCGCGCGCGCGTTCAGCTCCTGCAGCACCTCCATGCCGCGCCGGCGCGCCAGCTCGCTGAGCTCCGCCACCGACGCCGGGCTGAGCCGGTTGTAGTTGACGCTGCGCTCCGGGAACGGCGCCGGCTCGCCGAGCACGTTGTGCACCGCGGCGGCGAGATGGTCGTGCAGGTTGCGGCCGAAGAAGTACGCCATCTCGTCCGAGCCGTCGGGCGGGATGAACGCGTCGACGTTCAGGCAGACGCGATCCTGCTCGTCGAGGTGTGCGATGCCCTGTCGCAGCCATTCGTCGAGCACGACGCGCGGCCGGATGTCGGTGTTGACCGAGCGCACCAGCGACTCGAACGAGTGCGCCTCCCCCGCCCCCGCCAGGCGCGGCAGCGGCCGCGGCGCGCCCTGCGCGTCGCGATACTCGGACAGCGCCGTCCAGCGGCCGATCAGTTGCGAGCCGAGCGACGCGGCGCGCGGTGCGGCCGTCGGCGCGTGGCGCTGGCCGCGCAGGCGCTTGACGTCCTTGCGATGCACGCCGGTGAGCAGGGTGACGCGGCTGTCGCTCTGCCGTTTGCCCTCGACCGGGAACTCGCGCGTGGCGACGTCCACGTAGGCGCTGCGCAGCAGGCCCGCGGCGAGTGGAAAGGGGACCGAACGGGCGATCAGCAACCGCGCCAGAGGCAGAAAAATGCGCTCGATCGCCGCCAACAGGCTCGCGCGGCCGCCCCGCGTCGAAGTTTTTTCTCCTGTTATTTCAGCCACGTGGGATTCTCTACCACTTTTTTTTCGTTCTGGCCATTGTGTGGGAAATATTTCCACGAAATCTCTCGTCTACGTGGGAAAGTCGCCCACGCAGTTCGGCAGGCCGCGACCTGGCGGTCGCAGACCACGCACCGAGAAAGGAGGAACCATGCGGAGAACCGCTGCCCACGCGCGCTCCCGACGCGGCTGACCGGCGCTCGCGGCCCCTGACGGACCTGCTTCCCAACCCACACCAACCCCAACAAGGAGACATCGGATGACCACCTCGACCCGCACCACCATCGCCGCGTTGCTGGCCTTGACCGTCGGCTTCGCCCTGCCCGCCCTGGCGCACAGCCGCCGCGGCGGCGCCACCCGTCCGCCCGCCGGCCAGAGCGTGCATTCGCGCGGCCTGCTCGGCCAGCTCGTCTTCCCCTGTCAGGCGGCCTGCTCCAGCAGCTCGCAGGACTGCATCGACACCGCCAACGACACGGCGCTGAGCTGCATCGCGGCCGCCTGCGGCAGCGAGGTCAGCGCGGCGCAGACCGCGTGCGGCGCTGACCGCACCTCCGACGCGTGCGGCAGCGCGGTCGACGCGCTCGCCGATTGCGGCGACGCCTGTCTCGACGCCCGCACCGACGCCGCCGACGTCTGCCGCGACGCGCTCGGCGACTGCCGCGCCGCCTGCGAGTGAACGGGAAACGATGAGCGACCGCTCGGAAGCGATGAGCGACGAGCGATGAGCGACGAGTGGTCGTCTCATCGCTCGGCACTCATCGCTCATCGCTTCCGAGATCTCGCCCGTCGCTTCCGCTCGCTTGCTCTCCCGTTCCGATGCCAATAGCTCCGCCGCATGCTGCGCCGTCGCTGGCTCGCGATCTGCCTGGTGATGAGCCTGGCGGCGAGCGACCAGGCATCCGCCGCGGTGGGACCGGCGGCGGCCAAACCGTCGCTCTTCGAGCGCTTCAAGGTCAGCCTCGGCTACCACTACAGCATCGGCGACTACGGCGAGTCGGAGCGCACCACCATTCAGTACGTGCCGTTGGTGCTCACCGCCGACATCGACCGCTGGCGCGTGCAGGCGACGATTCCGTATCTGAACATCGACGGCCCGGCGGGCATCATCGAGGGCCCCAACGGTCCGATCCAGACCACCGACGGCGACGCCAGCGGCCTCGGCGACCTGCTGCTGCGCGGCGCCTACCTGCTGCCCATCGAGCGCGCGCTGCCGCAGGACTGGAGTGCGTCGGCCTGGCTGCCGTACGTCGACCTGGTCGCGCTGCTGAAGATCCCCACCGCCAGCCGCGGCCAGGGGCTGGGCACCGGCGAGGTCGACTTCGGCGTCGAGAGCGAGCTCACCTGGTCGCTCGGCGCCTTCTCCCCGTTCGCGACGCTCGGCTATCGCTACCTCGGCAGCCCGCCGGATCAGCATCTCTCCGACGTCTTCGTCGGCTCGCTCGGCGCGCTCTACCGGTTCCTGCCGTCGCTCAGCGCCGGAGCCCTGCTCGATTACCGCACCTCGCCCTCACCCGACACCGGCCAGCAGCTCGACCTGGTACCCTACGCCGCCTGGCGGATCACCGACGCCTGGTCGCTGGAGAGCTACGTCTCCGCCGGCCTCGCCGACGGCAGCCCCGACGTCGGCGTCGGCTTCCAGCTCGGCTACAGTTGGTGAAACGAGACAAGCGATGAGCGATGAGCGACGAGACGGTTCTTCTACCGCCACTCATCGCTCGTCACTCATCGCTCATCGCTCTCTCTACTCATCGCCACTCGAAGTCCTCGACCGCCGGCGTGCGCGTCCAGCCCCAGTAGTCGACCAGGCGCCACGGTGAGGTGGTCAGCACGCGGCCGGCGGCGTTCTTGTACCAACTCGTCTCACCGCGGTGCTGCCAGACCATCTGGTCGTGGCGCGCGTCAAAGCGCGCGGCGTAGGCGTCGTGCACCTCCTGGCGGCACTCGATGACGCGGCGGTCCTGGCGCAGCAGCTCGGCCAGGCAGCCGATGACGTACCGAACCTGGCACTCGGAGTGGAAGATGATGCTGCCGGCGTGCGCCAGGTTGGTGCCCGGACCGTAGAGGCAGAACAGGTTCGGGAAGCCGGGGACGGTGATGCCGAGGTAGGCGCGCGGCTCGTCGCCCCACCGCTCGTGCAGCGTCACGCCGCCGCGGCCGACGATCTCCATCGGCCACAGGAACCGGTTGGCGTGGAAGCCGGTGGCGTAGACGATGACGTCGACGGCGTGCTCGCTGCCGTCGGCGCAGCGGATACCGCTCGGCGTGATCGCGGCGATCGGCGCGGTGATCAGCCCGACGTTGTCGCGCTTCAGCGTCGCCAGCCAGGTGCCGTTGTCCTGCAGCATGCGCTTGATGAAGGGCGGGTAGCGCGGCACCACCTTGTCGACCAGGTCCTGCCGGTCGCCGAGCTGCTCCACCATGTAGCTGGTGAAGTACTCGCGCATGACGTCGTTCATGGCGTTGACCGAACGGTCCTGGTGCGGCCACTCGGGATCGACGACCAGCGACGGCAGCAGCCCGTCTGAACCGGGAAAGAAGAGCAGGAAGCGGTACCAGCGCGCGTAGTACGGCACGTGGTGCAGCAGCCACTGCTTCGCCGCGCTGACGCGCGAGTGATAGCGCGGGTTGGGCACCATCCACGGCGGCGAGCGCTGGAAGACCAGCAGCTGGCTGGCGACCTTCGCCACCTCGGGCGCCAACTGGAAGGCGCTGGCGCCGGTGCCGATCACCGCGACGCGCTTGCCGGTGAGGTCGTGGTGGTGCTGCCATCGCGCCGAGTGGAAGGCCGCGCCGGCGAACGTCTCGCGCCCCGGGATGTCGGGCAGCTTGGGTCGATTGAGCGCGCCGACCGCGCTGATCAGCGCGCTGGCGGTCAGCGTCTCCTCGCCGCTCGGCGTGCGCAGCCGCAGGACCCAGGCGCCGGCCGCCTCGTCCCAGCCCGCCGACACGACCTCGGTGGAGAAGCGCATGTGCGGGCGCACGCCGAAGTCGCTGGCGCAGCGCTCGAAGTACTCGACCAGTTCGTCGCGCCGCGAGAAGAACTCCGGCCAGTCGTGGTTGGGCGCGAACGAGTAGCTGTAGAAGTGATTGGCGACGTCCACCCGGCATCCCGGATAGCTGTTCTCCAGCCAGGTGCCGCCGACCGCCGCGTTCTTCTCCAGCACCACGTACGGCACGCCCGCCTGCTCCAGCCGGATGGCGGCGAGCAGGCCCGACATGCCGGCGCCGATGATCGCGACGCGCAAGCCCTGGCGCCGCGCCGCCGGCACGCCGCTCCAGTCGACGCCGCGCTCGTCGCCGTGGTCGAGCGCCATCTCCTCCAGGAACATCGGCACGTACTCGTCGGCGACCTCGGTGCCGACCATGAAGCTCATCATGGCGCGCAGCGTCTCGGGCGACGGCGGCGGCGGCAGCGTGCAGCCGCGGTCGCGATAGTCGCGCAACGCCTGCAGCGCCATGCCGCGCACCGCCGCCTTGTCGTCGTCGCTGAGGCCGCCGTCGACCTCGCCAGGCAGCGACGGCTGCGGCCGGATCGGCCCCTGCAGCACGCGCGCCGCGTCGCCGGTCAGGTGCACGATCGCCATCAGCAGCGTCGCGATGCTGGCGTGCTGCAGGACGTCGGCGAGGAAGGCGTCGTCCTCGGTGATCGGCGCGTCGGCGGCCAGAGAGCTCATCGCAATCGCAGGAGGAACTTCAATGCGCCTACCACAGCCCGTTGCACTTCCGCCAAGGCGGTGTGTGGCTGACCGCCGAGCCGGCGCGTGCGCCGCCGGGCACCAGAATGCGATCGCCATGGGCGCCGGACGGCGCGGTCTCCATTCGCATCGATCCGACGGCGACCGGTTCCCACCGCACGTCCGGCCCATTCGCATCGACCGGCTTTGCCCAAGAATTCAGTTCGGACCCCCATCCTCACCTTCCCCCGCTGACGCGGGGGAAGGGACCGAACCAACACGCTTTGTCGCACATGGCCGGCATGGATCCGATTCCTTCCCCCGCAGCGCGGGGGAAGGCCAGGATGGGGGTCCGAAGTGGTTTGTTGGTCAAAGCCGCATCGATCCGACGGCGAGCGGTTCCCACCGCACGTCCGGCCCATTCGCACCGATCCGACGGCGACCGGTTCCCACAGGACGTCCGGGGTAGCCGGCCGACCTCGTGTCGGCCGGCGGTGCGCAGCACCGCCGAGCGCGACGGCGTCACACCGCCCCGACGCCACGGGCCGGCGGTGGGGCGCCGGACGGCGCGGTCTCGGCAGTGCTCCCCGCGCCGGGTGACGTTGACACTCTCGCCCGGTTCGGCGACTCACACGGCGAGGAGCACGCCCGATGAGTGAGTACGCCGCCTGGT
>JANRJF010000278.1:0-8167 GCA_033764095.1 Deltaproteobacteria bacterium
CCGAGGCCGCTCGCGCTCGCCCCGCCTCCGCCGGCTACGCCGGCTCCGGCGCGGCGACCCCGACGAAGAAGACCCGCCTCGCCCAGGGTGGGTCAAAATTGGGCGCCGATTGAGGGTCAATTTTCGACGCCGATTGACACCTGATGGCTTACCGCGGCCGCATGGAGCTGACGATGCAGATCACCATCGGCAGCAGCCTGCAGATCGCGCTGTTCGTCGCCCCGCTGCTGGTCTTCGCCAGCCTGGCACTGGATCAGACGCCGCTCGATCTGCACTTCACCGCGTTGGAGCTGCTCGCCGTGCTGGTGGCGGTCGGCGTCCTGACGCTGGTGGCGCAGGACGGCGAGACGAACTGGCTGGAGGGGGTGCTGTTGATCGCGGTCTACGCCATCCTCGGCCTCGCCTTCTATCATCTGCCGCTCGCGGCCGTGCCGGTCTCGCCCTGACGGCCGGCGTCCACACCCGGCACGCCGGCGCTGCCTCGATTGCAGCGCGGCGACTGGCGCTCGGTGGCGGACCGCCTAGACTGATCGTGTACGGTCCACGGTCCGCGGAGCGCGCGTGGCAGAAGAAAGCGTCTTCATCCTGTTGTTCGTCGTCGCCAGCGCGGTGGCGATTCTCGCCCGGCGGCTGCGCATTCCGTACACCGTCGCGCTGGTGCTCACCGGCCTGCTGCTGGGGACGGCACACGCCTTCGAGGCGCCGCATCTCACCAAGCAGCTGCTGTTCACCGTGTGCCTGCCGGGTCTGCTGTTCGAGGCGGCCTTCCACATGGAGTTCAGCCAGTTCTGGCGCAATCGCATGGCCACGCTGGGGCTCGCCGTGCCCGGCGTGGCCGCGGCCCTCGCGCTCACCGCCGGGCTGCTGGCGCCGCTCATCGCCTCGCTCGACATCGCCGGCGGGTTCGCCTGGCGCCACGCGCTGGTTCTCGGCGCGCTGCTCTCCGCCACCGATCCGATCGCGGTCGTCGGCCTGCTGAATACGCTCGGCGCGCCGCGCCGCCTCGGCATCCTGCTCGAGGGCGAGAGCCTGCTCAACGACGGCACGGCGATCGTGCTGTTCTCACTGGTGCTGACCGCCGGGCTCGGCGGCGCGGCGCTCTCGGCGCGCGAGCTCGCCGTCGGCTTCGTGGGCGCGGTCGGCGTCGGCATGCTGGTCGGCGGCGCCGCCGGACTGGCGGTCTCGGAGGTGATGAAGCGCGTCGACGATCCGATGATCGAGATCACGCTCACCACCGTCGCCGCCTATGGCGCCTTCGTCGCCGCCGAGCACCTGCACTCGTCGGGCGTCATCGCCACCGTGTCGGCTGGGCTGCTGTGCGGCAACTACGGCGCACGCGTCGGCATGTCACCCTCGACGCGCGTCGCGGTCGAGACCTTCTGGGAGTACGTCGCCTTCGCGCTCAACTCGGTGGTGTTCCTGCTCATCGGCTTCGAGATCCACATCGAGGCGCTCGCCGAATCCTGGCAGGCGATCGGCGCCGCCTATCTGGCCGTGCTGCTGGCGCGGGGCATGGTGATCGCGGCGGTGTCGGGCCTGCTGCGGCTGACGCGCGAGCGCATCCCGCGCGCCTGGAGCGTCGCCCTCACCTGGGGAGGCCTGCGCGGCGCCCTGTCGATGGTGCTGGCGCTCAGCCTGCCGCGCGAGTTCCCCTATCGCGACCTGCTCATCACCATGACCTTCGGCGTGGTGCTGGTGTCGCTGCTGGTGCAGGGCCTGACGATGGCACCCCTGCTGCGCTGGCTCGGGTTGGTGCGCGGGGCGGAGGACCGGGCGGCGTACGAACTGCACCGCGGACAGCTGCTGGCGGCGAGGTCGGCGCTCGAGGAGCTCGACCGGATCGCGCACGCGACCGACGCCGCGGCGGACGTGCTCGATGGCCTGCGCGACGACTATCGCCGGCGCGTCGCCGCCTCGCAGCGCGCGCTGCAGGCGCTGTCGCTCGACCAGGCGGCGGTGCGGCTGGAGGAGCGCGCATGGATGCGGCGCCGCCTGCTGCTGGTCGAGAAGCATCGCGTGCTCGAGCTCGGCCACCACGGCGCGATCGACCAGCACACCGGCGAGCGCCTGCTCGCGGACATCGACAGCCGGCTGCTGGCCCTCGAGTCGGGCCACCCAGATGCGGCGCCGGCGGACGATGCGGGCGGGGCGACCGCGGCCGACGACCGCCGATCCGCGCCGGCTGCCGACCAAGCGAGCACGCGCGGATGAACTCCTCCGCCTCCCCCAGCGCGGCGCCGGGCGCGGCCGCATATCCGCCGATCGACGACTACGCGCTGATCGGCGACTGCCATTCGTCGGCCCTGGTCTCGCGTGCGGGAGCGATCGACTGGTGCTGCATGCCGCGCCTCGATCATGACAGCGTCTTCGGGCGCATGCTCGACTGGGAGCGCGGTGGCAGCTACCGGCTGGCGCCGACGGCGGCGGATGCGCGGGCGGAGCGCCGCTACCTCGACGAGACGATGGTGCTGGAGACCGTGTGGCACGCCCCCGGCGGATGCGCCCGCGTTCTCGACCTGTTCACCATGCGCCAGGGCGGCCGCGAGCATCCGTACGAGGAGCTGGTGCGGGTCGTCGAGGTGCTCGAGGGCGAGATCGAGCTGGCGCTGGCCATCGAGCCGCGCTTCGACATGGGCACCACCACGCCGTGGATCCGCGCGCACGCGGACGGCGTGTTCAGCGCCATCGGCGGCCATTCCGGGCTGCTCCTCAGCACCGACTGGCGGCTCGAATGCGAGCAGCATGCGCTGCGCGGGCGCGGCCGCTGGCCGGCGGGTACGCGGCGGCGGCTGTCGATGCATTTCGCGCTGCCGGAGCGCCTCTACCCCGACCAGCCGTCGGCGGTCGGCATGCGCGAGATCGACCGCCGCGTCGCGCGCACGATCGCTTGGTGGCGGCAGTGGGCGAGCCAGGCGCGGTTCGACCGCCGGCGATACCCGCGCGTGCTGCGCTCCGCGCTCACCATCAAAACGCTGACCAACTCCACCACCGGGGCGATCGCGGCGGCGGCGACCACGTCGCTGCCGGAGGCGATCGGCGGCGAGCGCAACTGGGATTACCGCCACAGCTGGGTGCGCGACTCGAGCTTTGCCCTGCGCGCCCTGCTGGCGCTCGGGTTCGACAAGGAAGCGCACGGCTTCCGCCAGTTCATCGAACGCACGGTGGCCGGCGATTCCGGCGAGTTGCAGGTGCTCTACGGGCTCGGCGGCGAGCACCGGCTGCCGGAGGTGACGATCGACCGCCTGCAGGGCTATCGCGGCTCGCGACCGGTGCGCGTCGGCAACGCGGCGCATGAGCAGATGCAGAGCGACATCTACGGCGAGTTGCTGGACCTGTCGTGGGTGGCGGCGCTGAGCGGCGCGCCGCCGGATCCGAACTACTGGCGGCTGCTGGTGGACGTGGTCGAGACGGCGGCACGCGTCTGGCGACACCCCGACCACGGCATCTGGGAGATGCGCGCCGCGCCGCGCCACTTCGTTCATTCCAAGGTGATGTGCTGGGCGGCGCTCGACCGCGGGCTGCGCCTGGCGGAGCGCTGGGGCCTGCTCGCGCCGCCGAGCTGGCGCGCGACACGGGACGCCATCCGCCATCAGGTGCTGACGCGGGGGTACGATCAGTCGCGCGGGATCTTCGTGCAGGCATTTGGCGGCGATGCGCTCGACGCGGCGCTGCTGTTGCTGCCGCGCGTCGAGTTCGTCGCCTACGACGATCCGCGCATGCAGCGCACCGTCGAGGCGATCCGCCGCGACCTCACCGAGGACGGTTGGCTGGTGCGTCGCTACGTCTCGGACGACGGCCTGCCGGGCGCCGAGGGCGCGTTCCTGGCCTGCACGTTCTGGCTCTGCGAATGCCTCGCCAAGCAGGGGCGCGCGGACGAGGCGCGCGCCGTGTTCGCGCGCGCCGAGGCGCTCGCGTCGGACCTGGGACTCTTCGCCGAGCAGGTCGATGCGCGGCAGCGGGTGGCGCTCGGCAACTATCCCCAGGGCCTCTCGCACTACTCGCACATCAGCGCCGCCGTCGCGCTCGGCTGCGGCGGGCCGGCCGCCGCCGCCGAGGCCGATCCCGGCTCGGGTTGACGCCGGCGTGCGGCTCGGGCCGCGGCGCGGCGGCGTGTGTCCGGTGTCGCCGCCATCGCCGGGCCCGGCTTCCATCCGCCAGGCGATCGGCGCCGATGTGCAGGCGGATCCTCCGGTCGCGGCGGCGCGGCCGGTCGGTCGCAAGCGGCGGCGGCGCGCACCAGTGGGTGAGCCGCGCTCAGGCGAGTCGCGCGCCGCTCGCGTCGGCGGCGAAGAAGTGCAGCGCGGCGAGCGCGGCGCTCAGCCGCGGCGGCGGGTCGCGTACGATGCCGGGCAGCCGCACCGTCACCGGCAGGCCGCCGAGGGTGGCGCGCGCCAGCGTCTCGCTGCCGAGGATCTCGATGGTGGTCGGATCGGTGAGCACGGGGAGCGCGCCGCGCTCCGACGCGCCGAACGCCTCCGGCCGGATGCCGATCTGCAGGCGCCCATGCGCTGCCGGGCGCAGCGCCGCCGGCAGGCTGATCCGCGCGCTGCCGATCGTCAGCCCGTCATCGTCGAGCTCGGCAGGCAGCAGGTTCATCGGGGGCGTGCCGACGAAGCCGGCGACGAAGGCGTTGGCCGGGTGCTGGTAGACGGCATCGGGCGTGTCGACCTGCTGGATGCGGCCGCCGTGCATGACCACGATGCGGTCGCCGAGCGTCATCGCTTCGGTCTGGTCATGCGTGACGTACAGGGTCGTGACGTGCAGGCGGCGCTGCAGGGCGCGCAGATACTGGCGAACGCCGAGGCGCAGGCGGGCGTCGAGGTTCGACAGCGGCTCGTCGAGCAGGAAGAGCTTCGGCTGGCGCACCAGTGCGCGCGCCAGCGCGACGCGCTGGCGCTGGCCGCCGGAGAGCGCCGCCGGCCGGCGGTCCAGCAGCGGTGCGAGGTCGAGGGCGGCGGCGATCTGCGTCAGGCGGGCGCCGCGCTCGGTGGCGCCGAGGCCCTGCCGGCGCAGCGGAAACTCGATGTTCCCGCGCACCGAGAGATGCGGGTAGAGCGCGTAGCTCTGGAACACCATGGCGACGTCGCGGCGGTGCGCGGGGAGCGCGTCGATGCGCCGCTCGCCGATGCGGATCTCGCCGCCGCTCGGCGCCTCGAGCCCGGCGGTGAGGCGCAGCAGGGTCGATTTGCCGCATCCCGACGGCCCGAGAATCGCCACCAGCTCGCCGTCGCCGACGCGCAGGCTGAAGTCGTCGAGCCCGACGACCGCGCCGTAGTGCTTGCTGACGCGTGCGAACTGCGCCGTCGCCATTCAGCGTCCACTCCCGCGCAGCCCGCCGGCGCGGATGGCGGGCGCGAGCAGCGCGACGATCAGCAGCGCCGGCAGCAGCATCAGCGCGGCGAGGGCACTGGCGGCGCCCGGATAGCTGAAGGCGGCGAAGTAGTAGAGCAGCGGCGGCAGCGGCCGGTTGGTCACCTGCAACACCAGCGCGTAGGCGAACTCGTCCCATGAGACCAGGAAGACGAGCAGGGCGGCGGCGGCGATCGACGGTGCCGCCAGCGGCACGGTGACGCGCCACACGGCGCCGGCGCGACTGGCCCCGTCGAGTTGCGCCGCGTCCTCCAGCTCGGAGGGAACACGGCGGATGCCGGCGCGCAGGATGAAGAAGGCGAATGGCGTCGCGAGCAGCGTGTGGGCCAGCCACAGACCGCGGCCGCCGGGGTCGTTGTAGAGGCCGAGCTGGACGAACAGCACCGCCAGCGGCACCGCCAGCGCGATGGCGGGGAAGACGCGCGCCAGCAGGAGCAGGGCGTCGAGCGGGCGGTCGACGGCCGGACGGCGCGCCGCGACCCAGGCGGCCGGGAAGCTGACGGCCAGCGTCGACAGCACCGTCAGGCCGCCGACCAGCAGGCTGAGGCGCAGGCCGGAGGCCAGCTCGACCGAGGCGAGCAGCAGGCGGAAATTGGCCAGCGTCGGCGCCGCCGGCCACCAGGTCGGCGGCCACGCGACGCTTTCGGCCTCCGGCGTGACGGCCTGTTTCACCACCAGCCAGAGCGGCAGCAGGACCGCCGCCGCCAGCAGCAGCGCGGCCGTCGCGCCGAGCCCGCGTCTCACCATCCCTCCCGCTGGCGCAGCAACGGGAGGCTGAGCGCGACACTCCCCACCGCCAGCACACTGGCCGCCGCCGCGGCCGCCGCGTCGTTCCCGTAGTCGGCCCACTGATGATAGGCGTACGATGACAGCACCGGGACGCCCTCCACGCCGGTCAGCACCAGCGGGGTGGCGAAGAGGCGCAGCGCGTCCACGCCGCGCAGCAGCAGCGCGGCCAGCAGCGCGGGGCGCAGCAGCGGCAGCGTGACGTACCACAGCCGCGCCGCCGCGCCGGCGCCGTCGAGCCGCGCCGCCTCGCCGACCTCGTCGGGAATTCCGGCCAGTCCCGCCAGCAGGACGAGGAACACCACCGGCGTGACGTGCCAGGCGTCGACGAGGACCACCGTCAGCCAGGCGAGCGGGCTGCCCGGCACCAGCCAGTCCACCGCCGGCAGGCCGACCGCCAGCAGCGCGGCGTTGGCGTAGCCGCGCGGCAGGAAGACGTAGCGCATCATGGTGAGCACGACGATCTCGGGAAGCGCGAACGGCAGCACGACCAGCAGGCGCAGGGCGCCGCGGCCGCGGAAGCGCCGCGACAGCCACAGCGCCAGCGTCAGTCCGACCAGCAGCTCGACGGCGACGCTGGCCAGCGGCAGCAGCGCGTTGTTGCGCGCCGCGCGCCAGAAGAGCGGGTCGCTCGCGATCTGCGCGTAGTTGCGCAGCGTCGGCGCGGCGCCGGTGAGCGGATCGGTGAACGCCAGCCGCACGGCATAGGCGACCGGGTAGACGAGCAGCAGGCCCTGCACGGCGATCAGCGGCGCCAGCAGCGCCCAACACGCGGCGCGCCGCATCATCCCCCCCGCCGCGGGCGCGCCGCCCAGCGCGCCGCCGCGTCGGCGAGCGCGGTCTCGGGGGCCACCCGCTGGAAGGCCACGGCGCGGAAGGCGTCCTGCCAGAGCCGGCTGAGCAGGGCGTAGTCGGGGAGCTCGGGGCGCGGGCGGACGGCATCGCGCAGCGCCGCGAAGCCGGCGAGCAGCTCGTCGCCGTCCCCCGTCGCGACGTCGCGCCGCGCCGAGAACCAGCCAAGCCGCTCGTGCAGCGCCTGTTGGGCGGCGGCTCCGAGCAGGTAGCGCGCCAGTGCCAGCGCCATCCGCGGGTGCGGCGCGCCGCGCGGAATGGCGAGATAGCCGCCGCCGAGCACGGTGGCGGTGCCGGCCGGTCCGCGCGGCAGCGGCGCGGACCGGAGCGGCCGCGGCGCGCGGCCCTGCGCGGCGAACAGCGACATGGCGAACGGCCAGTTCAGATGCAGCACCAGCTCGCCGCGTGCCATCGCCTCGGCGATGCTCGCCTCGCGGAAGGTGGCGCTCTGCCGGTTGAGCGCCGGCGCAAGCGCGGCGAACAGGCGAAAGGCAGCGCGCGCGCCGGCGTCGTCGAACGCCACGCCGCTGCCGCCCGCCGCCCAGACGAACGGCAGCACGTCGCAGGTCAACCCTTCGTACAGCGCCCCCTTGATGCCGATCCGGCCGGGGTGGGCGCGCGCCACCGCCAGCAGCTCGTCCCAGGTGCCCGGCGGCGCGCCGAGCGCCGCGTGATCGTAGATCAGCGCCTGCCAGGTCAGCCGGTGCGGCAGGAAGCGCAGGCCGTCGATGCGCCCGGCCTGCAGCGGCGCGGCGGCGAGCGCGGCGAGCTCCGCGGCGAGTCCCGCCTCGTCGAGTTGGGTCACGTCGCGCGCCGCGGCGGCGAGCGAGTAGATGTCGAGCTCGACCAGATCGAGCGTGCCGGCACCGGCCACCGCCTCGGCGGCCAGGGCGCGCCGGATGTCGGCATACTGCTGGGGGACGACGACGACGCGCCAGCCGTGCGCCCGCTCGAAGTCGTCGAGCACCGTGCGATAGGCCGGCAACTCGCTCGGCAGCAGCGCCGCGGCCAGGGTGAGCGTGCGCGCCGGCGCCTCGCATCCGGCGAGCGCCGCCGCGACGAGCAACGCCGCGACGGCGCGCAGACGCCTCACGGCGCCGTCCCGTCGAGCGCCGCGCGCGCCGCCGCCGCGCGCTCGCGGACGGCGGCGCGATCGAAC
>JANRJF010000279.1:0-2366 GCA_033764095.1 Deltaproteobacteria bacterium
CGCCTGGTCTGCCCGGCCCCCGCTTCTCCGTGGACTCCGTGCCGCTGTGGTGAGTTCCTTCTTCTTCGAGTTCAGTTCGGGGCGCCGCGCTTCAACCGGCCCTGAACGGCGCGACGCAGGGCCAGCGCTTCGGAGCCGCCCAGCACCAGCGCGGTGAGCGCGAAGGCGGCGCCGCCGGCGGCGATCAGCAGCGACAGCCAGGCGAGCTTGCCGACGAGACCGCCGCTGGCGGTCCACTCGACGCCGCCGCGCAACAGCAGCAGCACCAGCGCCATCGGCAGCGAGGCAGCGTGGCTGCGCGCCAGCGCGCCGAGCACGGCGCGCAGCGGGAAGCCGCCCATGCGGCGCGCCAGCGGACCGAGCAGCCAGGCGGCGTTGACCAGCGCCGCCAGTGACGCCGCCAGCGCCAGCCCGACATGCGCCAGCGCCGCCACCGAGCAGGCGCTGGCGGCGGCGGCGATGGCCGACGCCACCCGCGACCCGGCGATCGGCGGCAGTGGTCCGAGCAGCGCCAGACTGGCCACCGCGTTGGCGACGAACGCCGCGCCCGCCGCCCACAGCGGCGTGCGCACGTCGCCGAGCGCGTAGAAGGCCGGCGCGGCGACGCGCACCAGCGACAGCGCCCACAACCCGACCGCGTACGCCTGCAACGCGCCGGCGGTGCGCAGCACGTCGGTGGCGTCGAAGGCACCGCGCTGGAAGAGCACTGCAGTGATCGGCTCGGCCAGCAGCCACAGTGCGATCGACGCCGGCACCGCCAGGTAGTTGATCAGCGCCAGCGCCACGCCGAAGCTGTCGCGCATCTCGTCGCGCGCGCCGCGCGCTGCTTGCGCTGCGAAGCTCGGCAGCGCGGCGGTGCCGATCGCCACCGCCACCAGCCCGATCGGAAACTCGAACAGGCGGCCGGCGTACCACAGCGCCGAGACGCTGCCGGTGGGCAGCAGCGAGGCGAGGCTGGTGCTGAGCATGACGTTGATCTGGTACATCGCCGCGCCGATGGTGGTCGGCGCCAGCAGGCGCAGCATGCGGCGCAACGCCGGATGCCCCGGCTGCCAGCGCGGCGCGACCGGCACGCCGTCGGCGCGCAGCGCGACCAGTTGCAGGCCGAGTTGCAACGCGCCGCCGAGCAGCACTCCGGCCACCAACGCGCCGACGCCGAGGCGCGCCGTCAGCGTCGCCGCGGCGGCGATGATTGCCAGGTTGAGCAGCACCGGCGACAGCGCCGGGGCGAGGAAGTGGCGGCGCGCATTCAGGTAGGCGCCGTACAGCGCCGCCAGGCAGATGAGCAGCAGGTAGGGAAACAGCCAGCGGGTGAGGCTGATTGCCAGCGCCTCGGTGGCCGGGTCGGCGGCGAACCCGGGCGCCAGCAGCGCCAGCCAGGCGGGGGCGCCGGCGATGCCGAGCAGCGTCAGGCCGAGCAGGATGGCGCCGAAGCCGCCGGCGGCGGCGCCCAGGGCGGCGTCGGCGGCCGACGGGATGCCGCGCGCCAGCAGGCGGCTGAACACCGGCACGAAGGCGACGCTCATCGCCCCCTCGCCGACCAGCCGGCGCAGCAGGTTGGGCAGCCGGAAGGCGACGAAGAAGGCGTCCGCCGCCGGTCCGGCGCCGAAGAAGTGGGCCGTCACCGCATCGCGCAGCAGGCCCGAGACGCGGCTGGCCAGAGTCAGGCCGCCGACCACCCCGGCGGCGCGGACGATCTGCCGGTTCTCGCTCATGGCCTTCGCTCGCAGGCGCGGGAGTCCATTGGGCCCCCATCCCGACCTCCCCCCGCTGCGCGGGGGAAGGAGACGAGCCGGGGGAGGGAGACGCGCTCGGTACGTGGCGCCGGTCCCTTCCCGCGCGGCAGCGGGGCAAGGCCGGGATGGGGGTCGCACTTGATTGCCTTGGCTGAGGGTGCGTGGTAGGCGTCCGGTTTCCCCGCAGGAGGAACACCCATGGCGAATCGGCACGCGTCCGCGATCAAGCGCAACCGGCAGAATGCGAAGCGCCGCACCCGCAACCGCACGGTGCTGGCAAAGGTCCGCACCGAGGTGCGCAAGGTGCGCGAAGCGGTCGGCAGCAAGGACCCGGCGGCCGCCGCCAACGAGCTCAAGGTCGCCATGAAGGAGCTCAGCAAGGCCGCCTCGAAGGGCATCCTGCACCGCAACGCCGCCTCCCGTCGCATCGCTCGCCTGAGCAAGCAAGTCGCCGCGCTCTCCCGCCCCAGCTGATCCGCGCCGCCGCCCGGCGGCGCATCTCAGAAGTCGTCCAGAATCCGGTCGTGCACGTCGCGCGCGATGGCGCGCATCATGCGGTCGATGGCCAGGTGCTTCTCGGTCTCGGCGAGCTGGATGTCGGTGAGCTGGGCGAGGTTGTCGAAGTCGAGC
>JANRJF010000280.1:0-7159 GCA_033764095.1 Deltaproteobacteria bacterium
GCGCAGCTGCAGCGCCAGCTGCGCGGCCTGCAGGCGGCTCAGCGCCTCGGCGCTGACCGCCTCGCGCTTGCGCGCCGCGCGCGCCGCCAGCTCGTACTGCGCGCGCGCCTGCTGGGCGCGGCCGCGGCGCCGCTCGTAGTCGCCGCGCCGCCGCAGACCGCGCGCCTCCAGGCGGCCGTCCTGGGTCGCGCCGGCGAGCGTCACCGCATTCTCGTAGGCGCGCAGCGTCGCGGCGTCGTGCGCGAAGCCGGCCTCGAAGTCGCCGATGGCGAGCCACACGCGCGCCTGCGTCGCCGTGCCGCTGTGGTCGGCGAGGCGCAGCGCCGCGTCGAACAGCGGCCGCGCCTCCTGCGGGCGGCCGAGCGCCTGCTCGGCGGCGCCGAGCCGCAGCAGCAAGGCGATCTCGCCCTCGCGGTCGTGCGCCTGTCGCACCAGGGCGAGCGCCTGCGCGTAGGACGCGTGCGCATCGTTCCAGCGCTGCAGGCGGCGTTCGGCATCGCCGCGGCGGCGCAGCGACTGCTGCTGTCCGGCCGCATCGCTGAGCTCACCGTAGAGCCCGCTGGCGGCGTCGAAGCGCTGGCGCGCCGGCTCCGGTCGTTCGGTGTGCAGCAACACGTTGCCGAGCTGCACGGCGGTCGCCGCCGCCGGCGCCAGGGCGCCGCTGGCGCGGTACAGGTCGTAGCTGCGCGCCAGCAGCGTCAGACAGCGGCGGCGCTCGACCTGTTCGGCTTCGAAGCCGGCGTAGCGGCGCAACACGTCGGCGGCCGCCAGGCGGTCGCCTTGCGCGGTCAACGCCGCTACCTGTTGCTCGAAATCGGCGCGTGCCATCTCGATCGGCGACAGCGGCACCGCGGTCGGCGCCGGGGCAGGTGCCGCCGCGGCGGCGAGCTGCTGCGCCGCCAACTCGGCGGCGTGTTCGCGCCCGTCGACCCAGGCCCCGCAGGCGACGACGAGCGCCGCCGCCACTCCCGGTACGCCCTGGCGCAGGCGCGCGGCGCGCACGCCGAAGCGCGGCGCCGCCACCGCCGCGAGCGTCGCCGCCAGCGCGGCGATGAGCACGCCGAGCGACAGCGGGCGTCCGGTCCACGGCACCGCCAACAGCAGCAGGCCGCAGCCGGTCGAGGCGACGCCGAGCAGCAGGATCGCGGCGCTCAGCAGGTCGGGGCGCCGCTGGCGCGGCGGCGGCGCGGCGGCCATGCCGGGCGGTGCGACGCTCGGTGCGCCGGCGGGCTCCATCTGCCGCGCCAGCGGCGCCGCGTCGTCCAGCGCCGACGGCACGATGGCGGCTGGATTGAGGCGCAGGATCTCGCGTTCGGCGAGCTTCGACATGATCCAGGCGTCGGCCAGGCGTGGGTCGGGGATGGCGTCGGGGAGATGCGGATTGGCGAGGCGCAGCGCGGTCGGGCGCAGGCGCTTCGCTTACTCGGCGTAGAGGACGGCGGCGCGCGCGAAGCGGTCCTCGGCGGCGCGTCTGTCGGCCGCGGCGCTCAGCGCGGCGAGGTGGAACTGGCAGTGCGCGACGCCGAGCCGGTCGTCGAGCGCCTCGAACTGTGCCTGCGCGGCGGCGTAGCCGGCGGCGGCGCGCTCGCGCAGCGCCTGCGCGTGCAGCACGTCGGCGGCGCACAGCGCGGCATCGGCGGCCGGCACCGGCGCGTCGACCGCCTGCAGCGCGGCGGCGGCACGCTCGAACCAGCGCGCCGCGTCGTCGAGTCGGCCGGCGGCGCGGGTGAGGTCGGCAAGGCCGCGCAGCAGCAGCGCCTCGGCGATTGGATCGGCGCGCCGTTGCGCGTCGAGCAGGGCGGCCTCCAAGCCGCTGCGGGCGGCCTCCGCCGCGCCGTCGCCGAACCGCGCCCACGCCTCGGCCAGCGCCTCCACCACCGCCACCGGCCGCTCCGCATCACCATCCGCCATCGCCACGTCCCCCGTTCACCGCCCCTCGTGTCGCCGCCCGGCCGGCTCACCGTCCAGGAGCGCGCCGCGATGATGTCAAAGAGAGTGGGGTGCCTCTACATCGATTTGAGCGCCTGAGCGGATTCGCTCGCGGCGAGGCTCGGGCGCTGGCGGCGCCGGTGGTCGGCGATCGGGTCGCAGACGCTCGTCTGCAAATGCCATAGACTTCGGGGGGCGCCAGCGCGTATGGCCTGTCGCATGACGTCATCGCCCGCGGTGGTCGTTTGCTGGCGGTGAGTTTGGTCGCGAAGCCCCCGTGCAGGGTTCTCCGCCCTGATCAACGACTCTTCCCACGCGGGCACGAAGACACGCAGCGGCTCGGTACTGTCCGTGCCTCCGCGCCAATCCCTACGGACGTGACGGAAAGGACAGACATGACCCGACCAACGATCGCAGCGGGTGCCATGGCGCTCGCGCTGCTCGGCCTGCTCACCGTGCCGCAGGACGCGGCGGCGCTCGGCACCGCGTTCACCTATCAGGGGCAACTGGAGCAGAGCGGCAGTCTCGCAACCGGGGTGTGCGACTTCCGCTTCCGGCTGTTCGACAGCGCGGGCAGCGGGTCACCGCCGGTCGGCGGCACCCAGATCGGTTTCACGTCGCTTTCCGAGGGGGTCCAGGTCGCCAACGGACTGTTCACGGCGCAGCTCGATTTCGGCACCGCCCCGTTCGACAGCGGCGACGACCGCTGGCTGCAGATCGCCGTGCGCTGTCCCGGCGGCGGCGGCACGTATGAGACACTGGCGCCGCGCCAGCCGCTCACGCCGGCGCCGTACGCGCTGTTCGCCAGTGGCGTCGCCGATGGCTCGATCAGCAGCGTGAAGCTCGCGCCCGGTGCGGTTACGACGACGCAGTTGGCAACCGAGGCCGTCACCACGGTGCAGATCGCCGACGGCACCATTGCCGCCGGCGACCTCGCCAACGGGGCGGTGAGCACCGCGAAGATCGGTGACGGCCAGGTCACCGGCGCGAAGCTCGCGCCCGGCGCGGTCACGACGTCACAGTTGGCGCCCAACGCGGTCACCGCGGCGCAGATCGCCGACGGCAGCGTTGCCACCAGCGAGCTCGCCACCGGGGCGGTGAGCACGGCGAAGATCGGTGACGGCCAGGTCACCAGCGCGAAGCTCGTCGCCCCACTGCGGCTGACGTCGTCGGCGGCGAGTCCCACCATCGGCGCCCTCGACGGGACGTCGACCGCTGTGAATGGCGTCGGCGTGAGCGGCACGGCGGGCACCGGGGCCAATTCCGCTGGCGTGCTCGGCGCGGCGAATACCGGCCACGGCGTGCGTGGCACCAGCAGCAACGGGATCGGCGTCGTCGGTGAGGGTGGGGACACGGGTGTCCAGGGCACGAGCAATCAGGACGGCGTGCTCGGAACGTCAACTGGATTCGGCGATGGCGTTGCCGGGGTGGCGAAGGGGGGCGCGGGGGTGCGCGGTCTGAGTGTCGACGGGATTGGCGTGCTGGGTGACGGCGAGGAGCTCGGGGTCAAGGGAACCAGTGCTGCCGGCGATGGGGTCATGGGCGTGTCCACCAGGGAATTTGGCGGCACCGGAGTGATCGGCATCGCGAACGGCAACGGGATGCCGACCGGGGTGAGCGGCGAGGCCGTCAACGGCTTTGGCGTCAGCGGCTCGGGCTACTGGGGTGTCGTGGGTGGTGGCCAGACGGGCGTGTATGGAGTCACCGATAGCGCCAACGGGACCGCCGTGCAGGGAGACAGCCGGGCCGCCAATGACGCCAACGCCGTCGCCGTCCGTGCCACCGCCAATCAGGGTATCGCCGTGCGCGGTCAGAGTGCGGGCGTCGCCGGGCTGTTCGTCGGGTCGGTGGTCGTGCAGGGCGTGCTGTCGGCGAGCACCAAGCTTTTCAAGATCGACCACCCGCTCGACCCGGCGAACAAGTACCTCATGCACGCCAGCGTCGAGAGTCCCGAGCTGAAGAACCTCTACGACGGCGTCGTCGTGCTCGACGCGAACGGCGAGGCCGGCGTCGACCTGCCGGCGTGGTTCGAGGCGCTGAACGGCGACTTCCGCTACCAACTGACCTGCATCGGCGGCGTCGCGCCGGTCTACGTGGCGGAGAAGGTGCGCGACGGGCGCTTCCGCATTGCCGGCGGAACGCCGGGCCTGGAGGTCTCGTGGCAGGTCACCGGTGTGCGCCGGGATGCGTATGCCGTCGCCCATCCACTCGCCGTGGAGGCGGAGAAGACGGCCGCCGAGCGCGGGCGCTACCTGCATCCGGTGGAACAGGGCGCTCCGGCTGCCATGGCCGTCGATCGCGTCATGGGCGTACCGATCCAGTAGGCAGGGCGTATGCGAATCGGGCTGCTAGCACTGCTGTTCCTGCCCGCCGTCGCGCTCGCGCAGCGCGGCGGCGGGTTCGACCTGTCGCACAACGCCATCGCCGGCGGCGGCGCCACCTTCAGCAGCGGCGGTGACTACCGGCTGGGTGGCACGATCGGACAGGCGGCTGCCGGACCGCTGAGCGGCGGCCCGTACGCCCTGCAGGCCGGGTTCTGGTCGGCGGCGCTGCCGGTGGCGCCGCCGACCGCGACCGCGACGCTGACCGCGGCGGTGAACACGCCGACCCGCACGTCGCCGCCGTCGCCGTCTGCCACCACCACCCACTCGATGACGCCGACACCGATCGCGTCGACGCCGCTTGCGACATCCAGCCCGACGCGCTCGTCCACGGTGACGCCCACGCTCGGCACGCCGACCGGCAGCCCCACCATGCTTGCCAGCCCCTCGAGCACGCCGACCCCCAGCCCGACGCCGACGCCGGACTCCGAGACCTGTAGCGGCGATTGCAATCGCGACGGCGCGGTCACCGTCGACGAGCTGGTCAGGGGCGTCAACATCGCCCTCGGCGCCGCGGCGGTGGACGCCTGCGCGGCGATGGACGGCAACGCCGATGGGACGGTCGCGGTCAACGAGCTGATCGCGGCGGTGAACCGGGCGCTGAGCGGCTGCCCGATCGCCGCGGTACCGCCCGACGAGGTGGCGAAGCGCTCGGATCTACCGATCCGGGCGTGACAAAGACTTCACCACAGAGGCACAGAGTCACGGAGAACTGCGTGAGAAGAATTTTAAGCTGTCGATTGGGGCGGCGTTGGCTGTCGAGCCCTCTGATCTCCGTGCCTCTGTGTCTCTGTGGTGAATTCCTCTCTTCACGCCTCGCGCTCAGGCGGCGCCCGGGTCGTAGTTGAGGTTGGGCGCCAGCCAGCGCTCGACCTCGGCGATGCTCAGACCCTTGCGGCGGTGGTAGTCGGCGACCTGGTCGCGGTCGATCTTGCCGACCGAGAAGTACTTCGACTCCGGGTGCGAGAAGTACAGACCGCTGACGCTGGAGCCGGGCCACATGGCGAACGACTCGGTGAGCTTCATGCCGGTGTGGCGCTCGACGTCGAGCAGCGACCACAGCGTGCCCTTCTCGGTGTGGTCGGGGCAGGCCGGATAGCCGGCCGCCGGGCGGATGCCGCGGTACTTCTCGTGGATGAGGTCGTCGGTGCTCAGCCGCTCGTCGGCGCCATAGCCCCACTCGCCGCGCACGCGCTTGTGCAGGCATTCGGCGAACGCCTCGGCGAGCCGGTCGGCGAGCGCTTCGGCCATGATGGCGTTGTAGTCGTCGTGCGCGGCGCGGAAGGCGTCGCACAGCGCCGTCAGGCCGAGGCCGCTGGTGACGGCGAAGGCGCCGAGCCAGTCACGGCGCCCCGAGTCGCGTGGCGCGACGTAGTCGGCCAGGCAGCGGTACGGATCGGGCGCCGGGCGCTCGCGCTGCTGGCGCAGGAAGTGGAAGCGGGTGAGCACCGCGCTGCGCGCCTGGTCGGTGTACAGCTCGACGTCGTCGCCCACCGCGTTGGCCGGGAAGAGGCCGTAGACGCCGCGCGCTACCAGCAGCTTCTCGTTGATGATGCGGTCGAGCAGCGCGTTGCCGTCGGCGAACAGCTGCCGCGCCTGCTCGCCGTACTTGGCGTCGTCGAGAATGCGCGGATAGGCGCCTTTCAGCTCCCAGGTGCGGAAGAACGGCGTCCAGTCGATGAACTCGCGCAGCGTGGCGAGCGGAAAGTCGTCGAGCACCTGCACGCCGGCGCGCTGCGGCGCCGGCGGCTCGTAGCCCGTCCAGTCGATCGGCGTCGGGCGGGCGCGGGCGGCGGTGAGCGAGGCGAGAGCGAAGTTCGGCGTGCCGTGCGCGGCGCGCAGCTTGTCGTACTCGGCGCGGTGCTCGGCGAGGAAGGCGTCGCGCGCCTCGTCGCTCAGCAGGGTGGTGGTGACCGGCACGGCGCGGCTGGCGTCGAGCACGTGCACCACCGGCGCGCCGTAGTGCGGGGCGATCTTCACCGCCGTGTGCGCCTTGCTGGTGGTGGCGCCGCCGATCAGCAGCGGCAGGGTGAAGCCCTGGCGCTCCATCTCGCGGGCGACGTGCGTCATCTCGTCGAGCGAGGGGGTGATCAGCCCCGACAGGCCGATGACGTCGGCGTGCTCGGCGCGAGCGCGCTCGAGGATCTTCTCGCACGGCACCATCACGCCCATGTCGACGACCTCGTAGTTGTTGCAGGCGAGCACCACGCCGACGATGTTCTTGCCGATGTCGTGCACGTCGCCTTTGACCGTCGCGAGGACGATCTTGCCCTGCGTCCGCACCGTCTGGCCGGCGGCCGCCAGCGCGGCCTTCTCCGCCTCCATGTACGGGGTCAGATAGGCGACCGCCTTCTTCATCACCCGCGCCGACTTCACCACCTGCGGCAGGAACATCTTGCCGGCCCCGAACAGGTCGCCGACCACGCCCATGCCGTCCATCAGCGGCCCCTCGATGACCGCCAGCGGCCGCCCGAGCTTCTGCCGCGCCTCCTCGGTGTCGACCTCGATGTGGGCGTCGATGCCTTTGACCAGGGCGTGCGACAGGCGCTCCTCGACGCTGCCCTTGCGCCACTCCTCTTCCTTCTTCTCCGCCGCTGCCGCACCGCCGCCCTCGGCTTTGAGCCGCTCGCCGAACTCGACCAGCCGCTCGGTGCTGTCGGGGCGGCGGTTGAGCAGCACGTCGAGCACCAGCTCGCGCAGCTCGGGGGCGATCTCCTCGTAGACCTCGAGCATGCCGGCGTTGACGATGCCCATGTCCATGCCGGCCTGGATGGCGTGGAAGAGAAACGCGGAGTGCATCGCCTCGCGGACGCGATTGTTGCCGCGGAAGCTGAAGGAGATGTTCGACA
>JANRJF010000281.1:0-8310 GCA_033764095.1 Deltaproteobacteria bacterium
CGGAGCGCGCGCGCGACCTGCGCCAGCCGCCCGCCGTGATCGCCGCGGCGGCGCAGGGCGCCGCCGCCGACGGCGAGCTGATGACCAGCTACTACCGCGACGACATCACCGGCCTGCCGGAGATGGGCGTGGTGGCGAAGACACTGTGGCGCGAGTCGGGCCTGACCCCGGCCGACATCCAGACCGCCTTCCTCTACGACCACTTCACGCCCTTCGTCTTCGTGCAGCTCGAAGAGCTCGGCTTCTGCGGCCGCGGCGAGGCGAAGGACTTCGCCACCATCGAGACCCTGTCGATCGGCGGCCGCCTGCCGATCAACACCAGCGGCGGCCTGCTCGGCGAGGCCTACATCCACGGCATGAACGGCATCACCGAGTCGGTGCGCCAGATCCGCGGCACCTCGTGCAACCAGGTGCCGGCGGTCGAGCACGTGCTGGTCACCGCCGGCACCGGCGTGCCGACCAGCGGCCTGATCCTGGCGCGCGACCGCTGAGCGCGGCTCAGCTCGACCCTGCGCGCGCCGCGAGCAGCGCCTGCAGCTGCTCGTCGCTCATGCCGATGCGCGCGAACATCTCCAGCGCCGCCGCTTCGTCCCACGCCGCGCGCGGCCCGACCGTCAGCCCGCCGTCCACCGCCAGGAACTGGCCGGTGACGAAGCGGCTCAGGTCGCTGGCGAAGTACGCCACCGCGTGCCCGATGTCGGCCGGCGCGCCGGCGATGCGGATCGGCTGGAAGCCGTGCGCGCGCTCGCTGATCATCCGCGCCCGGCGGTCGGCGTCGGCGATCGACTCGCCCATGCCGCGCCCGAAGATGGCGGTTGGAATGAGGCCGGGGCAGATGGCGTTGACGCGGATGTTGTCCTTGGCGAACAGCGCGGCGGCGACGCGCGACAGGTGGACAACGGCGCCCTTGGCCACCGAGTAGGCAAACGGGCCATAGCCCGCCTGCAGCCCGGCGACGCTGGCCGTGTTGATGATCGAGCCCCCGCCGCGCGCGATCATCGACGGGACCGCGTGCTTCATGCCGAGCACGACGCTGGTGACCAGCAGCTTCTGCACAGCGGCGAAGACCGCCATGTCGAACGGGTCGGTGCCGAGCGGCTCGACCGCCCCGGCGTTGTTGAACAGGACGTCGATGCCGCCGAAGCGCTCGACGACGCGCTCGAAGGTGGCCGCGATCTCCTCCTCCGCGGTGACGTCGGCATGCAGGTACATGGCGTGATCGCCGAGCTCCTGCACCAGGGCGTGTCCCTTGTCGTCCTGGATGTCGATGCAGGCGACGCGTGCGCCGGCCTGGTGCAGCACCTCCACCGTGCCGCGCCCGATGCCGCTGCAGCCCCCGGTGACGATCGCCACCTTGCCACTCAACTCGATCATGCCCAGCCCTCCGCGTGCCGTGGCGGCGACGCTACACCAGGGGCCGGAAGCGACGAAAGAACCTTCCCCCGCCGGCGCGGGGGAAGGTCCGAGTTGCTACTCCAGCCCGCCGAGCGAGCCGAGACACTGCGCCGCCTGGCCGTCGGCGCCGGCGTACGCCGCGCCGACCGGGTGCTGGTCGCAGGCGTCCGGATTGCACTGCCCGGCCGGGGTGAACACGGCGGTGTCGGCGCTCACCGGGCTGCCGTCGGGGTTCTCGCCGAGCGGACAGTAGCAGGTCGCCGTGCGCACGCCGTTGCTGCGCTTCTTGTCGAGCGTGCAGGCGAAGCTGAAGCAGTTGGCGAACGACGCGCCGACGCTCTGCTCCGACGAACAGAGCTGGAACTCGACCTCGGTATCGGCCGGCTTGTGGCTCCAGTCGTTGACCGCCTGCGGAATGTTGACCTTCGGCCAGTACAGCGACCACACCTGGCCCTTGCCGGGCGCCTTGCAGCTGCCCTGCATGTTGCCGCCGGTCACGTCGGCAATCGCCGGCCCGTTGAACACCGGACAGGTACACTTCGCCTCCGGGAAGGAGGCGGTGCCACCGCCGGCGACGTGGACGTCGATCATCCCGCCGGTCGGCTCACAGGTCGACGCCGCGCACAGCGCGTACTGGCCGTGGCAGATCTTGTAGCCGAAGAGCGTTCCGGCCTGACCATAGGCGCTGCCTGCCACCAGCAGCGTCGTCAACACCGTCAGCCGGCCCACACGTTGCAACAGAACCATCGCTTCCTCCTTCGTCGCGAGTGCATCTCGCTCCGAGGACGCTACGCGCGGTCGGCGGGCGATCAAGACGGAAACCGGCGCCGCGAGAATTACGCTGCGCCTTGTGGCCGTTGGCATTTCGTCTCTTCACAAGCGCGCCGACCTGTGCCTCCGACGTCGATCGGATCGACGACGCGGCGCTCGCTCCCGGGCGTAGGGGCGCGCCTTGGTGGACCCGTGCCGGCGCCGATGCGCCGTCGTTCGCCACCGCGGGCGCGGCACGCCGCGCCCCTCCATCCGGTCACCCGCGAGACGGGCCGCGCACGAGCAACCCGTGCCCTACGCGCTCCAGGGCAACGACGCGTGGCGGCGCACGTAGTTGCCGGTGGCATACTGCGCGGCGCCGGCGTCGACGTGGAAGTCGGGGCAGCGTGCCAGCAGCTCCTCCAGCACGACGCGCCCCTGCAACCGCGCCGCGGCGGCGCCGATGCAGTAGTGCGTGCCGTGGCTGAAGGCGAGCAGCTTGTTGATGCGGCGACCGACGTCGAGCTCCTCCGCGTCGGCGCCGAACTCCCGCGCGTCGCGGTTCGCCGCCGCGTAGCACAGCAGCACCTTGCGCCCGGCGGGGATCGTCACGCCGCGCACCACCACGTCGCGCGTCGTGGTGCGCGCCAGGTTCTGCACCGGCGAGGTGAGGCGCAGCAGTTCCTCGACCGCGTTGGCGATGCGCGCCGGATCGGCGCGCAGGCCGGCGCGCTGCGCGGGATGCGCGGCGAGCAGGCAGGCACTGCCGGCCAGCAGACCGGTGGCCGTGTCGTTGCCGCCGGCGATCATGGTGAAGGCGAAGCCGAGGATGCGCGTCGTCGAAACCTGGTCCTCGCCGCGCTGCGCGAGATCGGAGACGATGTCATCGCTCGGCTCGCGCCGGCGCCGCGCGATCAGCTCACCGAAGTAGGCGAACAGCTCGGCGATGACGCCCGGATCGAGGCTCGAGCTGCCGCCGGCGGCGGCCTGCACCGTGGCCTCGGTCCAGCGGTCGAAAAACGGCCGGTCCGCCTCCGGCACGCCGAGGTAGTGGGCCACGACCAGGCTCGGCAGCGGCTTGAAGAGGTGCGCCACCATGTCCACCGTCCCCAGCGCGCGGGCCGACTCGATGCGCGCGGCCGCGAAGGCGCGCACCGCCGGCTCGATCGCCGCCACCTTGCGCGGCGTCAGCCCGTTGGTGACCAGGCGGCGGAACTGCGTGTGCGCCGGCGGGTCGAGGAAGACCATCGGCGTCGCACTGCCCAACCCGGTGACGCCGAGCTCGTCGTAGGCGACCGTCAGCCCCTGCGCCGAGGAGAAGGTCGCCGGGTCGCTCGCCGCCGCCCACACGTCGTCGAAGCGGGTCAGCACCCAGAAGTCGCCGGCGGCGACGTGGTGCACCGGATCGTGCGCGCGCAGCGCCGCGTACATCGGGAACGGATCGCGCCACGACTCGCCGCTGCGCAAGTCGAAACGTACTGCATCGTCGAGCATGGGATCCTCCGCCGCCGAGCTCACCGCAGATCGGTGCGCCGGCCGATACGACTCAGTCGATCCGCAGCACCGCCTTGCCACGCGCGGCGCGGTGCGCGTAGGCGGCCGCGGCGTCGGCCAGTGGAGAGTGCAGCTCGGTCGGCGGCACCGCCGCGGCGCGCACGCGCACCAGCACCTGGCCGGGCCCCGGCTGCGGATCGGGCGCCGACTCGACGCGCAGCGCCGCTGGATCGCGATACGCGTACAGACGGGCAGCACGCATGCGCCGACCATACGCGACGCCGCGCCGCGCGGCGAGGCGATTCGCCAAGCGCGCCGCCGGCGTGGTAGCTGCGGCGCGTGAGCGCGACCGACAGCGTGCGCCTGACCGACCTGGCGAGCCCGCGCTTCAGCCCCGACGTGGCCGCGCTGCGCGACAGCCTGGCAACGCTGGCGGACGGCGTCGACTTCGCCCCCGACGCGCTGCGCGCCCGCGCCGCCGCCGAGCTCGGTCTCTCCGACTTCGGCGACGCGGCCTACGCCGAGCCGCTCGCGGTGCTGGCCGGCGCCATCGACCGCAGCCCACTCATCGCACCGGTCGGCCGGGTCATGCTGCACCAGCAACTGCTGCAGCTGCTGAGGAATCGGCTGCTGCTCACCGACCTGCTCGTCCGCCATCCGGAGATTCACGCCATCCCGGTGGCGCGGCCGATCGTCATCTGCGGCCTGCCGCGCACCGGCACCACGCACCTGCACAACCTGATGGCGGCCGATCCGGCGCTGCGCTCGCTGCCGTACTGGGAGAGCCTGGAGCCGATCCCGTTGCCCGCCGAGGCCGGCGTCGAGCCCGACCCGCGCCTGCTGCGCTGCGCGCTGAGCGTGCAGTTCATCGAGCAGGCGATGCCCGAGTTCAAGCGCATGCACGAGATGACCACCTGGCACGCGCACGAGGAGATCCAACTGCTGGCGATGGACTGCTCGACGATGCTGTTCGAGAGCCTCACGCCGCTGGCGGAATGGCGCGAGTACTACCTGGCGCACGACCAGACGCCGCACTACCGCTACCTGCGGACCGTCCTGCAGGCGCTGCAGTTCCTGCGCGGCGGACGGCGCTGGGTGCTCAAGTCGCCGCAGCACCTGGAGCAGTTCGGCCCCCTGCGCGCGGTGTTCCCCGACGCCACCTTCGTCGTCACCCACCGCGACCCGGCGACGGTGGTGACGTCGATGGCGACCATGCTCGCCTACAGCGCGCGCATGATGCACGCCCGCATCGACCCGGCGGCGTTCGGCGCCTACTGGGCGGATCGCCTGGAAACCATGCTGCGCGCCTGCGTGCGCGATCGCGACCTGCTGCCGGTGGCGCAGTCGATCGACGTGCGTTTCGACGACTTCATGGCCGATGACCTCGCCATGGTGCAGCGCATCTACGCCCTTGCCGAGCAGCCGTTCGACGCCGGCGTCGCCGCCGCCATGCAGGCCTACATGACCGACCATCCGCAGGGGCGCCACGGGCGCGTCGACTACCGCGCCGCGGACGTCGGCTTCAACCGCGCCGAGCTCGAGCGCCGTTTCGCGTTCTACACGCAGCGCTTCATCGAACCGACCGAGGAGTGCGCATGACACCGGCTGACGGATCCGCGGGATGGGAGACGACACGCGCCTGGCGCGAGCTGCTGCAGGGCCTGCAGGAGCTCGACGCGCGCTTCCTCGCCGGCCCCAAGGCGGTGCACGGCGAGCAGAGCGTCATCGAGGGGTACCACTTCCTCGCCACCATGATCGGCCTGGCGATGGACATCTACCTGTTCTCCGATCCGGCCCGCCCGCGCTTCGTCGACATCAACACGCCGTGGCGACGCGACCGCGCCTGGGGCGGCGACAACACCGACGCGTACTACGCCTTCGCGGCGCTCGACCCGAACCGCACCTACCGCGTCAGCGGCACGCGCGGCGACAGCACCTACTTCTCGCTCACCGTCTACAACGAGCCCGAGCCCGGCCAGTGGTCGAACCGCATCATCGGCATCGTCAGCGACCGCGATCTGGCGTTCGATGCCGACGGCCGCTTCGAGCTCATGATGGGACCGAGCCTGCCGGCCGGCTACACCGGCCGGTTCATCACCCTGACGCCGGACGCCACCGCGGCGGTGACGCGCGACTACCAGATCGTCCCGGAGACCGGCCGGCGCGTGGTCTGGGAGATCGAGTCGGTCGACGCGCCGTCCAGCTATCGGGTGCGCGACCAGCACACCGCCACCGCGCTGCGCACCGCCCTGCGCTGGATCACCGAGCAGTTCAACGTCGTGCCGATCCCGGTCGCCGCGCTGCCCGACAGCGATCGGGTCAACGAAGGCCACAACCCGCCGGTCGGCACCAACCTCTGCGCCCCGCCCTACCAGGTGCCCGACGCGGTGTTCGGCTGGTCGGCGCGCGACGCCTGCTACAGCTTCGGTATGTACGCGCTGCACGCCGACGAGGCGCTGGTCATCACCCACCGCCCGCCGGCCTGTCGCTTCTGGAACGTCAACGTCTGGAATCCCTACATGGCCGGGTACAACAACGACTATGAGCGCACCTCGGTGAACATCGGCTCGGCACGACCGAACGCCGACGGCACCGTCACCGTCGTCATCGCGCAGCGCCGCCTCGCGCACCCCAATGCGATCTCCACCATCGGCCACTCCGAAGGGATGATCGCCTTTCGCTGGTTCCACGCCGACGCGGTGCCGCAGCCGCTCACCTGCGAGGTGGTCAAGGCGGCCGACGCGCCGAGCGCGCTGTCCTGATTGACGACTGCCGTCGCCTCAGCCCAGCGGGGCGTCTTTCCGAGCCCTAGAGCTTCAAGCTGCCGGCCGCCTCGCGCACCGCGGGCGGGAACTCTTCCATCTCCTGGACCTGGCGGATCTCGATGACGTCGCCGTCCTGCGCCGGGCAGCGGCGCGCCCAACCGATCGCCTCCTCGCGCGAGGCGACCTGGATCATCCAGTAGCCGCCGAGCACCTCCTTCACCTCGGGGAACGGCCCATCGGTGACCAGCGCCTGACCGCCCTGGAAGCTCACCCGCGCGCCGTTGGCCACCGGATGCAGCCCGTCGAGCGCCAGCAGCGCACCGGCGTCGGCCAGTGCCTGGTTGAACTTCATCATCTCCGCGACCAGGTCGGCGGGTGGCGTCGCGTCGGCCGGCGCGGTCGCGTAATCTTTCGGGATCATCAGCATCATAAAGCGCATGGTCGTCTCCTCAGTCGGCGTTCGGCTCTCACCGACTGATCGAACCGGGCGCGGCGAAATCGACAGCGGGCAGCAGGAATCGCGGCGCACACGCGCAGGCGCGTCGCCTCAGCTGAGCCCTGACGCCGTCACAGGCACTCGTACGCCACGCGCAGCAGCGTCGAGGCGCGCGGGTCGGCGGTGACGGCGTTGCCCATCTGGTTCATCACGTAGGCAAAGGCGAGATCCTGATCGGGGTCGGCCAGCGCCAGCGAGCCGCCGGCGCCGGGGTGGCCGAAGGCACGCGGGCCGGCGTCGGGACCGATCATCGGCGGCAGCATGAAGCCGCTGCCGAAGCGCGTCGGCAGGCGCAGCACGCGGTCGTCGCCCTCCGACTGGACCACGCACGCGGCGGCGAGGGTGTCGGGCCGCAGCAGGCGCACGCCGTCCACCTCGCCGATCAGCGCGGCGTAGAAACGCGCCAGCGCGCGCGCCGACCCGATGCCGTTCGACGATGGCATCTCGGCGGCGTGCAGGGCGCGGCGGTTCCACATCTCGCCGTAGTCGAACAGGCCGTTCGGTCCGTTGAAGACGCGGCCCATCAGCGTGTCCGGCGCCATCAGCGTGGCGAGCAGCGCGCGCATCTGCTCGTCGGCGAGCGGCGGTGCCGGATACAAGCGGGCGACGCGCGCCTCCAGTTCCTCCGGCAGGCCGATCCAGAAGTCGAGCCCGAGCGGCGCGGCGAAATGCTCGGCGAACCAGTTGCCGAGCGTGCGGCCGGTGACGCGACGCACCACCTCGCCGAGAATCCAGCCGTAGGTGCGCGCGTGGTAGCCGTGCGCGCTTCCCGGCGGCCATTCCGGCGCCTGCGCGGCGACGGCGCGCACCACCGGATCCCAGGCCAGCACCTGCTCCAGCGTCAGCTCGGCGTCGACCGCCGGCACGCCGGCGCGATGGCACATTGCCCAGCGCACCGGGATGGCGCCCTTGCCGGCGGCGGCGAACTCCGGCCAGTAGGCGGCGATCGGCGCGTCGAGGTCGATCGCGCCGCGCTCCGCCAGCGCGTGCAGGCAGGCGGCGGTGACGCCCTTGGTGGCGGAGAACACCAGGCCGATGGTGTCCGCCTGCCAGACGCGCCCCGCCTCGCGGTCGGCCCAGCCGCCCCACAGGTCGGCGACCAGCTCGCCGCGGTACATGACCGCGCACGCCGCGCCGACCTCACCGTGCCGGGCGAAGCTGGCCGCCAGCGCCTCGCGCAGCGGCGCGAAGCGCGGCGCGGTGAACCCATTCACCATGCGGGCGCCGTCTACGGGGTTGTCCGTGGCCGCGCAACTCGTCGCGGGCGTCGGGGCCACGGATTACACGGATACATTTTGATGAACATTACACGGATACAGCGATGGCTCCGTGTGAGTCTCTCGAAAGAACAACCAGACTCAGCTGAGATCACCTAATTGCTCTATCCGTGTAATGTTCATCAAAATGTAT
>JANRJF010000282.1:0-11441 GCA_033764095.1 Deltaproteobacteria bacterium
GCCGCCGCGCGGCGGCGACACGCCGGCGCTCTCCGATCTGAGCGCCCATCTGCAGATGCTGACGCTGGTGCGACAGGACACCCACGACCGCGTCCTCGACCGCGCCTTCGTCGCGCTGATGACCGTCGCCGAGCGCGTCAACCTGTTCGCGGCCATGGCCGACGCCGCCGTGCGCCATGCGCAGCGCCCCGACTTCGCCCGCCTGCTGCAACCGCAGCTCGACGCCCTGCTCGACGCGATCGACTACGCCCTCGGACGCTACGCCGCGGCGGCCTGGGTGCCGGAGTCGGTCGTCGTCCCCGACGACGCGGCGCTGCACATCGCCGCCGACTGGCCCGACTTCTCCGCCCTCTACGGCGCCGTGCAGACGCGCCACGCCGATCCGGCCATGCGCGCCGCGCTACCGGACATCGACGTCGCCGCCGCCGGCGTCCTGAACGGCTTCCTGCAGGCGCTCGACGGCCTCAGCGACGTCCTGCACCTGCCGCCCGAGTCGCTGGAGCACCTGCCGCCGGAAGGGCCGCATCCGACCGCGGCGCCGCTGCTGCCGCCGTTCGATCCGTTCGCCTTCCAGTTCGCGCTCAAGATCGGGCTGGCGACGGTGCTGTCGCTGATCGTCGGCATCGTCTCGCACGCCCCGCGCATGGAGACGGTCGTGCTCAACCCGCTGATCCTGGCGCAGGGCAGCTACGGCGCGACGCTGCGCAAGGCCTGGCTGCGCGTCGGCGGCGTCGTCGCCGGTGGCGCGCTGGCGGTGCTGATCGCGGCATCGGTGATGCCCAACACCGGCGACGTCGGCGTCTGGCTGCTGGTCTTCTTCTTCGTGCTGCTGCCGTGCGCCTACATCGCGCTCGGCACCGTGCGCTTCGGCTACTTCGGCCTGCAGATCGCCGCCACGTTCATGATCGTCATGGTCGCCGATCGGCCGGTGACCGACACCAACCTGGTGCTGTGGCGCTTCTGGGGCACGCTGGTCGGCGCGGCGCTGCTGTTCGGCCTGTTCGAGATCGTCGCGCCCGACTACGCCGGCCGGCAGATGGTGAGCCGCATCGCCGACCTGATCCGTGCGCTGCTCGCCAGCGCGCCGGTGCCGGGGCAGCCGGTACCGCCGCTGGCGCGCACCCAGGCGCTCTCCGACCAGATCACCGCCGGGCTGGCCGACGTCCTGCGCCTGGCCGGCGAGGCGCGCTTCGAGGGCAGCGCCAGCGGCGTCGACGCCGAGGCGGCGGTCAACAGCGCCGGCCTGCTGCGCCGCATCGCGCACCGCTGGGCGCTCATCCGCCGCGCCCGCCGGCACACCGACCGCCCGCCGCTGCCGCCGGCCCTGGCGGAGGCCAGTGCCGCGCTCGAGCGCGCCGGCCGCGAACGACTGACCCGCCTGTTGCGGATCCTCGAGGCGCGCCACCACCGCGCCCGCCCCGGCTCGCGCCGCCACCACGCCGCCTGCGCCGCGGCACACGCGCTCGCGTCGCGGCCGCCGTGCGACCTCGCCGCGCCGTGGCGCGCCTATCGCGCCGCGTTCGAGTCGTCGCGCGAGACCTTCCATGCCTGGCCGATCGCGGCGCGCGAAGCGATCTACGCCGAGTCCGGCCACCTGCAGCGCATCGTCGAGCTGCTGCCGAAGCTGGAGATCGAGGTGTCGCACGCCGTACTGCCCGGCGCGGAACGCGAGGCGCCGGCCGAGTGGCGACTGCGGACCCAACCAGCGGGCTGATCACCGGGCGACGTACGCCACGGATTACACGGATTTCACCGATCAGGGCGGACGTCACCTGATCTGGACGTTGTCTTCCGCTCCGTGAAATCCGTGGAATCCGTGGCTTCCCCGCGTTGCATTACGCCCGCCCCGGCACCGGGGAACGGCCATCGAAGCGCGCATCGCGCACCTGCGCGTAGGCCTCCAGCAGCGGACCCATCTCGCGCGGCGCGCTGGCGTGCAGGACGACGCCGGCGGCGCCAGCGGCGAACTGGTCGAGGATGCGCTGCGCGCAGTGCCGCGGTGAGCCGACCGCGTTGCTGTCGCGCAGCCACTCGGCTGGATAGATGTCGCGGATCTGGCGCAGCTCGTCGTCGCTGAACTCCATCGCGTCGGCCAACCCGCGCTGCAGCAGCGGATGGCCGCGCAGCCGCTCGAGCACGGCGCGATCCCAGCCGTTGGCGTCGACGATCAGCTCGCCGTAGCCGGGAATCTGCATGTAGGTCGTCATGCGGCGCACGACGTGGCGCAGCTCGACCGACTCCGGCAGGTCGCAGGCGGTGACCAGGCACGACCACACCTGCACCGCGCTGGGATCGCGCCCGGCGCGCTCGGCGCCCTGGCGCGCGCGCGCCACGCAGGCCGCCACCGCCGCGTCGGTCCAGTGCGAGTGCAGCAGCACGCCGTCGAAGTGGCGCCCGGCCAGCGTCTGCGTGCGCGGCCCCAGCGCGGCGAGCAGCAGCGGCGGCGGCGCCTCGACCACCGCGTCGAGGCTGAGGTAGGCAAACTTCCCCGCCGCGCCGTCGTGACCGAAGATCTTCTCCCCTGCCCACAGGCGGCGCAGCAGCGCGGCGCTGTCGGCGAGCATCGCGCCGCTGACGCGCGGGATGCCCCACATGTCCGAGCGCATGTCGAAACCGCGCCCCAGGCCGAGCGCGAAGCGGCCGCCGGTGAGCGCGCTCATGGTCGCGCCGAGCGCGGCGGTGACCGCCAGGTGGCGCGTGTTCGGGTTGGTCACGCCGACCGCCACCGCCAGCTCGCGCGTCACCGCGCCGGCGGCGCCGCTCAGCACCGCCGCCTCCTTGACGTCGTGGCGCTCCGAGATCCACGCCGAGCCGAGCCCGATGCGCTCGGCATCGCGCACCTCGTCGAACAGCGGACGCGGATCGGCGACGCGACCGGGTAACGTGTAGAAACCGAGCTCGGGGAAACGCGGTGGCATGCGGCGCGCATAGCAGTGGGCGCCGTCGGCCGCGAACCTTCCGCTGCCCGCCGCCCCCTGCTATGCGGCGCGGGCCATGTCGCGCTGCCTCGCCGTGCTCGCCGTGCTGCTGCTCGCCGCGGCGGCGCGCGCCGAACAGCTGCCGGAGCTGAACGACAGTCCCTACCTGTCGGTCGACACCTACGCCGCCGACGGACCGTTCGTCAGCTGGCCGGCGCAGGCGGTCGGCATGACCAGCATGGTGATCGTCGGCGGCAGCGTCGCCACCCTGTGCATGCCGTTCGACCTGATGCGCGGCCTGCAGAAGGGCAACTACGGCGGCCTGGCGCAGTACTGCGGCGCCGGCGCCGGCCGCCCCGCCGGCAACGGTGCCTACCTGCTCGTCGGCGCCCCGTTCTGGGCGATGAAGAAAACCTTCTGGGACGCGCCGAAGGCGCTGTTCTGAGAAGAAGGCTGTTAGGCTACCAGGCTGGTACGCTGTTAGGGGAAGCGCCTCTTCCAACCCCTAACAGCCTAACCGCCTAGCAGCCTAACAGCCTAGTTCCGCCGTGCAGCGCAGCGCCGACAACGCCGCCGCATCCATCTGGATCGCCGGGACGTCGGTGGTTTCGCCGACCAGGTAGAGGCCGGCGATGCCGGGGGCGACGACCGGCGGACGGGCGGCGCTGTGGATCAGGTACTCGGAGCCGTCGCGCGTCGTCCACGCCCAACTGCGGCGCAGGCGCGCGGCGACGTCGGCGTACATCTCGTCGAGCATGGCGCGGAAGTCGGCGTGCACGGTCGCGACCCGTGCCGCGTCGGCGACCTCCTCGCGGCGGCTGAGCCGCATCGCCTGCAGCACATGCTGGCCGGGCGGCGCGTTGCGCGGCGCGTGCAGCGTCGTCCACACGCACCCGCCGCCGAAGCTCGCGTCGGGCCCAGTGAGTAAACGAGTCCAACCGGGAAAGTCGTCCGCCGCGCCGCTGGCGCGCAGGGTCGGCAGGCCGTCGAAGGCGAAGGCGGCGGCGATCACCCCGCCGACCACGCCGCAGGCGCGCGCCGCCGTGACGAAGTCAGGCGGGAAGTGCCGCGTCGGGACGAGATCGAAGAGCTGCCAGACCGGCGCGTTGCAGATCACCGCGTCGGCCTCGACGCGCTCGACCCCGAGCCCTGCCCGGATCTCGACGCCGACGGCGCGGCCGGCATCGACGACGATGCGCTCGACCGCCGCGCCACAGCGCAGCGTCACCCCCGCCGCCGCGCAGGTAGCGGCGAGCGCGCGCGGCAGCGCCTGCACACCGCCGAGGTTGTCGCCGGGGCTCTCCGGCCGCGCGATGCCGGCGCTCAGGTCGCGCCGCCGCAGCCCGATGCACTCCGCCATCGACGCGTGATCCGGGTCGATGCTGCCGAACAGCATCAGGTTGCGGCGAAACGCCTGGCGCAGCGCCGTATTGGGCGCGAAGCGCGGCAGGGCCTCGTGCACCGGCACGTGGCGCAGCGCGGCGACGGTCGCGTCGTCGAGGTCGTTGAGCCGCTGCCACAGATCGGTCAGCGCGGCGATCGTCGCCGCGTCGGCGCGCAGCGTCGAGCGCGCCGCTTCGGCGTCCGCCCATCCCGGCCACGGGAACGGCAGCTCGCGCCCGCCGCCACCCTGCACGAAGACGCGCAACACGCGGGTCAGCGGGATGGTCGAGCCGCGAAAGCCGTCGCAACCGGCCGCCGCCAACGCGCGATCGAGGTGCAGGTTGGGCCACAGATAGGCGCCGGCGTCGAGCACGTAGCCGTCCACCGCATACGAGCGCAGCCGCCCGCCGACCGTCGCCTCGCGCTCCAACACCAACACGCGCCGCCCGGCGCGCGCCAGGATCGCCGCGCTCAGCAGCCCGCCCAACCCGGCACCGATGACGACCGCGTCCCACTCGCGCCGCATGCGCCGCGAAGAGAAACCACAGATGAACACAGATGAACACAGATGGTTCAGGAGCTCACCGCGGAGACGTAGAGATGCGGACAGAGACACTCTGGGAAACAGAACCTGGGTGCAGCCTCCGTGTGCATCCGTGGTTCTCTGTGTTCATCTGTGGTTGTCTGAGGGGCCTTCACGAGAGGAGCGAGACAATGGAGTTCGGCGTACAGATCGGCAACGCGGAGTTCCCGCAGCTGCGCGACATGGCGCAGATGGCGGAGGACCTGGGCTTCGACTGGGTGACGGTGCCCGACCACATCGTCTACGAGGGACCGGAGAAGCAGGCCGACCTCTCGCATCTGTCCTACGACCCGTACGTGCGCGCCGCCGCGATCCTGCAGGCGACCCGACGGGTCCGGGTCGGCCACCTGGTGCTGTGCAACCTCTTCCGCCATCCGGCGATCACGGCGCAGAGCCTGATGACGCTCGATCGGATGTCGGACGGGCGCGTCTTCTGCGGCATCGGCAGCGGCTGGACCGAGTCCGAGTTCCGCATGACCGGCATCCCCTACCCCGACATCACCACGCGGCTGCGCATGCTCGACGAGTCGCTCACCGTCATGCGCTCACTGTGGACGCAGGAGCGCACCAACTTCAGCGGCGAGTTCTACCGCTTCACCGACGCCGTGCTGCACCCCAAGCCGGTGCAGCAACCGCACATGCCGATCCTGCTCGGCGGCGGCGGCAAGGGCCTCCTGCGCGTTGCCGCCAAGCACGCCGACTACCTCAACGTCATCTCCGACGCCGGCAAGCCGGGCTACATCTCGGTCGCCGAGATCTCGCGCCTCACCGACGCGGCATTCGCCGCCAAGGTGAAGTTCGTGCGCGAGGAGACGGCGCGCCACGGTCGCCCGGCGCGCGCGGTGAAGATCAGCAACGTCTCGTTCACGACCATGATCACCGACTCGCCGGAGGCGACCAAGGGCATGAGCGAGGCGATGGCCGGCTTCCTCGGCGTCCCCGCCGACCTGGTGCCGCGCTCGCCGATGGCCCTGGTCGGCACGCCCGACGAGTGCATCGCCGAGCTGCGCCGCCGCGCCGAGCAGTGGGAGATCGAGCAGGTGATCTTCTCGATGATCACCCCGCCGCTGCTCGAACGCATCGGTCGCGAGATTCTGCCGGCGTTCAGATAGGCTGTTCGCTGTTAGGCTGTTGGCTGTTAGGGGAACTCTGAATCTTCTGCCCTAACAGCCTAACAGCCTAACAGCCTGCCTCCTTGCCGAGAGCCTCGATTGCCCGCGGTCGCTCGTCCCACCGTCGTCCTCGCCATGGTGCCGCAGCTCACCAGCGGGCTGTTCACGCCGACGCACCATGCGCGGTTGGCAGCGATCGCCGAGGTGCCGGAGTGCGAGCCGCTGACGGTCTTCGGCGATGCGCGCGCCGCGCACCTGCTGGCGCGCGCCGAGATCCTGCTCACCGGCTGGGGCTGTCCGCCGATCGACGCCGCAACGCTGGCGCAGGCGCCGCGACTGCGCGCCATCGTGCACGCCGCCGGCACGGTAAAGGACCATGTCACCGAGGCCGCCTGGCAACGCGGGCTGCTGGTCAGCTCGGCGGCGGCGGCCAACGCGGTGCCGGTGGCGGAGTACACGGTCGCCGCCATCCTGCTCGCCAACAAGCGCGCGCTGTTCCTGCGCGAGCGCTACCGCGCCGTCCGCGAGTTCCGCTGGTGGCCGCGCGAGGCGCCCGGACTCGGCAACTACGGCAAGGTGGTCGGCCTGGTCGGCGCCTCGGCGGTGGGGCGCGCGGTGATCGAGCGGCTGCGCCGGTTCGACCTCGAGCTGCTGGTCGCCGATCCCTACCTCGCGCCGAGCGACGCCGCGCAGCTCGGCGTCGAGCTGGTCGAGCTCGACGCGCTGCTGGCGCGCGCCGACGTCGTCAGCCTGCACGCGCCGGCGCTGCCCGAGACGCGCCACCTGCTCGACGCGCGCCGCCTCGGGCTGATGCGCGACGGCGCGACGCTGCTCAACACCGCGCGCGGCTGGCTGGTCGACCACGCCGCGCTCGAGCGCGAACTGGTCGCCGGCCGCCTGCACGCCGTGCTCGACACCACCGAGCCCGAGATCCTGCCCGCCGACTCGCCGCTCTACGATCTGCCCAACGTCTTCCTCACCCCGCACATCGCCGGCGCCATGGGCGCCGAGACGCAACGCCTCGCCACCCACGCCATCGACGAGATCGAGCGCTACGCGCGCGGCGAGCCGTTCCGCCACCCGGTGCGGCGCGAGGATCTGCCGCGTCTCGCGTAAGCGCGATCAAGGCTGTTCGCTGTTAGGCCGTGAGCTGTTAGGGGGTCGGACACCATGCACGGCGCCCCTAACAGCCAACAGCCTAGCAGCCTAACAGCCTCTCCGACGCTGGCGTTCTGTTCGATCTCGGCGCTCGACCGCTCGATCGAGGACGCGGCGCGGCTGGCGGCCGACGCCGGACTGGACGGACTGGAGGTCACCGCGCACCCGCCGCATCTCGATCCGCAGGCCGGCACCGGCGCCGCCGCGGCGGCCGGTCGCGCGGTGCGCGCCGCCGGGATCGCGGTGGTGGCGTACGGCTCGTACCTCGGTCGCTTCGGCGGCCGCACACGCGCCGACGCCGAGCGCGAGGTGGCGATCGCCGCGGCCCTCGGCGCCCCGCTGCTACGCACCTGGGCCGAGCCCGACGGCGGCGGACTGGATGACGCCGCGGCGCTGCTGCGCGCCGCCTGCGATGCGGCGGCGCGCGAGTCCATCACCGTCGTGGTCGAACGCCATCTCGGCTCGTTCGCCGACACCGCGGAGCGCATCGCGGCGCTGTTCGCCGCCATCGACCGACCCAACGCCGCGCTCAACTACCAGGTGCTCGACTTCCTGCCGCCCGAGGCGGCCACCGCGCAGCCCGCCGACGCCGCGCAACTCGCCGGCGCGGCACGCTACTTCCACCTCAAGAACTACCAGGCCAACGAAGCGCCCGGCGGTCTGCTGCTGCCCGGCGGCTCGCTGCGCGACGGCGTGCTCGACTACCGCGCCATCCTCGCCGCCGCGTTCGACGCCGGGTACCAGGGGCCGCTGACCATCGAGTTCCTCGCCGCCGATGCGCGCCCGCTCGAAGCCAAGTTGGCCGACGACGTGGCGTTCGTCCGTAGCGTCCTGCACGCGATGAGCGACAAGCGATGAGCGACGAGGATCGCGGCCGGCCCGACGCCGCATCGCTCGTCGCTCATCGCGCATCGCTCTCCGGCCACTACCCGCGCGTCGCCAGCTTCAAAACCGCGGCTGCCTTCCGCACCCACTGCGAGGCGCTGGGCCTCGCGCTGCCCTGCGACGACGCGATCGTCGCCGCGCCCGACTCGCCGCTGGCACGACCGCTGGCGCTCCCCGGCGGACCGACGCTGGCCAATCGTTTCGTCATCCAGCCGATGGAGGGCTGGGACGGCGACGCCGACGGCGCGCCGAGCCCGCTGACCGAACGGCGCTGGCGGCGCTTCGGCGCCTCGGGGGCCGCCTGGTTGTGGGGCGGCGAGGCGGTCGCGGTGCGCGCCGACGGGCGCGCCAACCCGCACCAACTGCTGCTCGACGACGCGACCGCGCCGGCGATCGGCGCGCTGCGCCGCGCCGCGCTCACCGCCTGGCGCGAGATGGGTGCGACCACCGCACCGCCGCTGATCGGCCTGCAGCTGACCCACAGCGGCCGCTGGGCGCGGGACGCCGGCGGCGCGCGCCCGCGCATCGCGGCGCGCCACGCATTGCTCGATCGCCGCGTCGGCGTCGACTCCGACGCCGCGATACTCGGCGACGCGGAGGTCGACGCCCTGGTCGTCGCCTTCGCGCGCGCCGCGCGGCTGGCGCAGGCGGAGGGATTCGACTTCGTCGATCTCAAGCACTGCCACGGCTACCTGCTGCACGAGTTCCTCGCCGCGCGCGCGCGGCCCGGCCGTTTCGGCGGCGCCGGCCTGCACCAGCGGCTGCGGCTGCTGCAGGCGCTGGTCGCGGCGATGCGCGCGGCGGCGCCCGGCCTGCCGATCGCCGTCCGCCTGTCGGCCTTCGACGTGCTGCCGCACCGGCCGCGCGCCGGCGACCGCATCGGCGAGCCGGAGCCCGCACCGCATCCGTACACGCAGGCGTTCGGCCTCGACCCCGCGGCCCCCGAGCGCCCGATGCTCGACGAGCCGCTCGCCCTGGTCGCCGAGCTGGCGCGGCTCGGCATCACCTGGCTCAACATCACCGGCGGCAGCCCCTACTACGCGCCGCACGTGCAACGGCCGGCCAGCTTCCCGCCCAGCGACGGCTATCGACCGCCGGAGGACCCGCTGCTCGGCGTCGCGCGCCTGCTCGGCGTCGCCCGCCAGATCAAGGCCGCGCTGCCGGCGACGATCGTCGTCGCCTCCGGCTGGAGCTACCTGCAGGACTATCTGCCGCAGGTCGCGCAGGCCTGCGTGCGCGCCGGCTGGTTCGACGCCGTCGGACTGGGCCGCGTGGCGCTCTCCTACCCTCACCTGCCGGCCGACGTGCTCGCCGGCCGCCGCCTCGACCGCCGCCTGCTGTGCCGCACGTTCAGCGACTGCACCACCGCGCCACGCAACGGGCTGGTCTCCGGGTGCTATCCGCTCGACCCGTTTTATAAGGAGCGGCCCGAGGCGACTGTCTTGTCGGAGCTGAAGCGCGAGAGATCCCTATGACGTGTACCTCGGCTCCGCTGGCGCGGAAGAGAAGGCAAAAGGCAAAAGGCAAAAATCAAAAGGCAAAAGGTCGAACTGGACATCTCAACCTGAGCTCCGCGTCCACCCTTTTGCCTTTTGCCTTTTGCTTTTTGCCTTTTGCCTTCTCTTCCGCCGCGCCGGCGCAACGATGAGCGCCCTCGCCAGCGCATACAGCCGCCTGGTGCCGCGAACCATTCACGGCATCGCCGCGGTGCTGCTGCCGTACACGGCCGACGGCGCGATCGACTGGGCGAGCTTCGAAGCGCACGTCGAACGCACCAGGAGCGCCGGGCTCGACGTCGCGGTGAACATGGATACCGGCTTCGGCGATCTGCTGTCGGAGCGCGAGCGCGAGGCGGTGCTCGACGCGGCGCGCCGGACGCTCGGCAGCGGCCGGCGCTTCTACGCCGGGGCGTTCGGCGGCGCCGTCGACGTGGTCGGCGGCTACCATGCGGCGATGCGGGCGATCGAGGCGCGCGGCGGCGTCCCGGTGATCGTGCAGCACCGCGCCATGCACGGGCTGCCGGCGGCGGAGAAGGCGGCGCTGTACGCGCGCATCAGCGACGGTGCGGCGCAGGCGGTCGGCTTCGAGCTCGGCCCGATGTTCGCCGCGCACGGCGAGATCTGGGACGACGAGACCTTCGCCCGCCTGCTCGACCGGCCGCGCCTGGTCGGCGCCACGCACCCCTCGTTGAAGCGCGGCAACGCGCTGCGCCGCCGGGCGGCGCGCGACCGGCGGCGGCCCGAGTTCCGCGTGTACACCGGCAACGACCTCGCCATCGACATGGTGGCCTACGGCAGCGACTACCTGCTCGGCCTGGCCACCTTCGCGCCGGCGGCGTTCGCGGCGCGCGACCGCGCGTTCGCGGCCGGTGGGCTCGACTTCCTCGCCCGCAACGACGCGCTGCAGCACCTCGGCAACGTCGGCTTCCGCGCCCCGGTGCCGGCGTACAAGCACGCCGCGGCGATGTTCCTGCACCTCACCGGCGCGCTGCGGTCGGACGCCATCCACCCGCGCGCGCCGCGCCGGCCGGCGTCGGATCGCATCCTGCTGCTCGACTGCGCCGTGCGGCTCGGTGCGGTCGAGGACGCGGAAGCGGTGTACAAAGAAAAGGTCGCGCCGTACTTGTGATGGATGGGGACGGCTGCGGGCGGCGCGCGCCCAGCGACGGACGGGGGGCAAGCACAATGGTGACCGCAGATCGACGCGCGACGCGCGTGCGCGGGGGCGCCGCGGCGGCGCGAGTCGGCCACGCGATGTTGCTGCTGCTCGCCCTGCTGCTCGGCGCCTGCGGCGACGATGACGGCGCGCCGCGGCCGACGCCGACCGCCACCGCCAGCGTGACGCGCACGGCAACCGCGACCGTTCCGCCGAGCCCGACCGCAACCGTCACGCCGCCGTCGACCGCGACCGCGACGCCACCGCCCACCGCCACCGCGACGCCGGACGGCTTCGTCGCTCGCGACGTCTTCCGCGCCCGGCAGCTCGACTATCTCCGCTTCGCCACCGCGCAGCTGGCGCCGGGCAGCATCAACAACGTCATCAACCACATGCAGCGCGCGCGCGTCGACCCGAGCTACCAGATCGTGCCCGGCAGCGTGCCCGCCGATGCCTGGGACGCGATCTTCACCAAGCTGGCGACGCTGCAGGACACGCGCGATTTCGACGGCCTCGAGCTGGTGAATCTGCTCTACGGCTACGCCGACGATCCGTTCCTGGCGCCGGGGCTGATCGACCGGGTCGAGCAGGCCTTGCTGACGTTCAAGTTCTGGTACACCGAGCCGACGCCGGACGGCCTGACCGACGAGTCCTACTACTGGACCGAGAATCACCAGGTCATCTACCACTCGATCGAGTACCTGGTCGGGCAGCGCTACCCCGATCACGTCATGGCGAGCGACGGGC
>JANRJF010000283.1:0-7535 GCA_033764095.1 Deltaproteobacteria bacterium
CGAGCTCTGGCGCCGGCGCGCCCTGCGCGGCGAGGCGGCGGAGACGCGCGCGGCGGCCCGCAAGCCGCCGACCCGGCGCGGCCGCACCCAGTCGCGGCGCGGAGGAGCGCGATGAGCCCCAAGTCGCGGCCCTTCCCCGATGCCAACGCCAGGCTCTCGCTGCGCCTCTACGTCGCCGGGCGGCTGGTCAACTCGACGCGCGCCATCGAGAATCTCAAGCGTCTCTGCGCGCAACACCTCGACGGCGGCCGCTATCAGCTGGAGGTCGTCGACGTGCTGCACGAGCCGCTGCGCGCCGTCGCCGACCAGGTCCTGGTCACCCCGACGCTGGTGCGCCTCGCGCCGGCGCCGCGCATCGAGCTGGTCGGCGACCTCAGCGACCCACAGGTCGTGCTCGCCGCGCTCGGCATTGCGGAGCGCCCCGCGTGAACGTCACCCCGCTGCGGCTCGACCGCCCGCCTGCCAACGCGCCGCGGGTCCGGGCACTGATCCGCGCCCTGGCGCTGGCGCGCGAGGCGCTGCGCCACGAGCTCGGCAGCGATGTCGAGGCGGTGCTCGACCCGCGCAGCGGTTTCCCCATGCTGCTGCGCAGCGGACAGGATGCGTTGCTGCAGTCGGCGACCAGGAACCAACAGTTCAGCACCATCCTCGCCAACGTGCGCGACAGCGTCGTGGTGCTCGACCGCGACGGCGTGGTGACGTTCTGGAATGCCGGCGCCGAGGCGCTGTTCGGATACACCGCGGCGGAGCGGCTCGGCCGCCCGCTCGCCGAGCTCCACCCCGGCATGCTGGCCGACCTGCTCGCCGACGAGCTGCGCGACATCTGGGACGGCCACGAGCGCCGCACGGTGCACGAGTGCCGCCGCAAGGACGGCGAGACGGTGTGGATCGATGTCCGCAGCGCGCCGTTGCGCGATCTCGACGGCGTCGTCACTGGCATCCTGCGGGTCGCCAACGACGTCACCGCGCAGAAGCGCGTGGAGGCCGAGCTGCGCCGCGCCAGCGAGGAGGCCGACGACGCCAACCGCGCCAAGAGCGAGTTCCTCGCCAACATGAGCCACGAGATCCGCACGCCGATGAACGCCATCATCGGCATGACCGACATCGTGCTCGACACCGAGCTGAGCGCCGAGCAGCGGCGCTGCCTGGAGGTAGTGCGCCAATCCTCCGACGGGCTGCTCGACATCATCAACGACATCCTCGACTTCTCGAAGATCGAGGCCGGCCGCCTGGCGCTCGACCCCGCCCCCTTCGACCTGCACGAGGCGCTCGACCGGTCGCTCCGGGCGCTCGCCGTGCGCAGCGAGCAGAAGGGCCTCGAGCTGATCGGCGACATCGCCGCCGACGTGCCGCCGCGCGTGGTCGGCGACGCAGGCCGGCTGAGCCAAGTCCTCATCAACCTGGTCGGCAACGCGATCAAGTTCACCGAGCACGGCGAGGTGGCGGTCGCGGTGGCGCTGGCCACCTGCGATGCGGACAGCGCGCAGCTCCACTTCCGCGTGCGCGACACCGGCATCGGCATCGCCGCCGACAAGCACGCCGCGATCTTCCGGGCGTTCGAGCAGGCCGACGGCTCGTCGACGCGCCGCTACGGCGGCACCGGGCTCGGCCTGACCATCTCCGCCAGCCTGGTGGCGCTGATGGGCGGCCGCATCTGGGTGGAGAGCGCGCCGGGCCGCGGCAGCACCTTCCATTTCACCGTGCGCGTCGGCCGCGCGCCGGCGGCCGACGACGACGCGCCACCGGTCGCCCTGGCCGGTGTGCGGACCCTGCTGGTCGAGGCAAATCGCAGCCTGCGCGAGGCGGTGGCGAGTTGGCTGACACGCTGGGGCGCGACGTGCACGGCGGTCGAGTCGGCCGCCGCCGCCCGCGCCGCGCTCGCGGCGGCGGACGAGTCGGGCTTCGACCTGGCCCTGCTCGACGGCGACCTGCTGGGCGAGGACGGCTGGTCGCTGCTCGCCTGGCTGGCTGCCTCCCCCCGCCACGCCGCCATGCCGCGCGTGCTGCTCGGCTCGCAACTCGACCGCGACGGCCTGCAGCGCGCCGCCGCGCTCGGCGCCGTTCATGTCAGCAAACCGCTCAGCCAGCCGGCACTGCGAGCCGCGCTCGCCACGGCGCGCAGCGGCGAGCCGCTCGCCAGCGGGCCGCCGCGCCTGCTCCCCGCGGCGGTGACGCCGACGCGCCCGCTGCGCGTGCTGGTCGCCGAGGACCAGGACGTCAACCAGGAGCTCATCTGCCACCTGCTGGCCAAGCACGGCCACTCGGTGGCGCTGGCGCACAATGGCTCGGAGGCGCTGGCACACTGGCAACGCGAACGCTTCGACCTCGTGCTGATGGATGTGCAGATGCCGGTGATGGACGGCCTCCAGGCGACCGCCCGCATCCGTGACGCCGAGCGCGAGCGCGGCGAGCACGTGCCGATCGTCGCCCTCACCGCGCACGCGATGTGCGGCGATGCGGCGCGCTGCCTGTCGGCGGGCATGGACGCACACGTCACCAAGCCGTTGCACATCCGGGATCTCCTGGCGCTCTTACGCCGCGTCGCGGCAGGCGACACGGCGGAGCTGCCGGCGCCCGCCGCCGCCGCGGCAGCAAGCCCGACCGCCGAGCCGATCGACCTGCCCCGCTGCCTGGCGATCGTCGGCGGGCAGTCCGATCTGCTCGGCCAGCTTGCCGCGACCTTCCTGAAGAACGTCGGTGCCCGACTGCAGGCGCTGCGCGACGCGATCGCCTGCGATGACGCCGACCAGGCATTCAACTCCGCGCACAGCCTCAAGGGCTCGCTCGCCAACTTTGCCGCCGACCTGGCGGTACAGGTGGCGCGGCGCCTGGAGATCTGCGCCCTGGAGGCCGACTTCGCCGGCGCCCGCCAGGCGCTGGTGGAGTTCGAGCCCGAGCTGGCGCGCGTGTTGAACGCCCTGGCGCCGCTCGCCAACGTGTCGCACGCCGCCTGAGTCCCGCGGCGCATCCACCCGTCTCCGCTCACCGCCGGGCTGCGCCGGGCGTGCGCGAGACCGACGCCGGCTCGATTCGCCGGGAGACCGGTCATGCTATAGGCCGAGCATGCGGTGGTGGGGTGCGGTAGCGGCGACCGGGCTGGCGCTGGCGCTCGCCGGCTGCGGCTTCTTCGCAAAGAAGCCCGCGCCGATTGCCGCCGAGCCGGGGGCCACGCAGACCGGCGTCGCGTCGTGGTACGGGCCGGGCTTTCACGGCCGCCGCACCGCCAACGGCGAGATCTACGACCAGTACCAGCTCACCGCGGCGCACCGCACGCTGCCGCACGGCACGCGGGTGGAGGTGACCAACCTCAGCAACGGCCGGGCGGTGCGCGTCCGCATCAACGACCGCGGCCCCTACGTCGACGACCGCGTCATCGACCTCTCCTACACTGCCGCGCAGCGTCTCGGCATGATCGGCCCCGGCACCGCGCCGGTGCGCATCGAGGTGCTGCCGGCCGGCGCGATGGGCGAGGCGCCGCCCATCCTCGCCGCGCCGCGGCCGGCGCCACGCCCCGCCCCACTGGCGCCCGCCGCGCCGCCGCGGGCGGTCGCCCTGACGGCGCCGCCGCGCGCCCCCGAGCCGGAGGCCGATCCACCCGGCGCGCGCTACAGTGTCCAGGCCGGAACCTACGCCGACTATGCGCGCGCCCGACGCGCACAGCAGCGGCTCGACGCGGAGGGCGAGCGCGCGCACCTGGCGATGATCGACGCCCCCGACGCGCGCTACTACCAGGTGCGCGTCGGCCCGTTCAGCCGCCGCACCGAGGCCGACCGCGTCGCCCAGCGCCTCAGCGCGCTCGGCATGCCGGCGCTGGTGGTGTGGGCGGGGCTCGGACGCTAGAGACCGACACCGGTGTCCCCCGCATCATCCGATCGCCCCGCCGGCGCCACGCCCGAGGTGGGCAGCGTCGGCGAAGCGCTGCTCGCGCTCGCCGTGACGCTGCCGTTGGCGCTCTGGCTGCGCTGGCCGACGTTGTGGTTCCTGGTGCCGTTCGCGATCATCACGCTCGCCAAGCGCCCGTACGACGTCTACGGCCTCACCTGGGGCAACCTCGGCTCGTGGCGCTTCCATCTCGCCACCTGCCTGGTGATCTTCGGCGGCTACGCCCTCGGCCACTACCTGTTCGCGCGCTGGATGTTCGGCGCCCACTTCGTCCCGACGCTGCCGGCCAATCCGATCGAGAGCATCTTCGCGCAACTGATCGTCGTCGGCCTGTCGGAGGAGTTCTTCTTCCGCGGCTACCTGCAGACCCAGCTCGACGCGCGCTACGGCCGCCCCAAGCAGTTCCTCGGCGCCCGCTGGGGCCGCGGGCTCATCTACGCCGCACTGCTGTTCGGGCTCTGCCACATCGTCACCGGCGACCTGACCCGCATGCGCACCGCGTTCTTCGGCCTCTTCGCCGGCTGGCTGCGCGCCCGCAGCGACTCGATCGCCGTCCCCGCCGCCTACCACGGGCTCGCCAACCTGCTGTACGAGTTCATGGCGGCCAGCCTGCACTGACCGCCCCGCCGGGCCGCGCCGACCGAACGTTCCGGCTCCCCCCGTCAGCAAACTGACACCCCCGCCCCAGGCGCCCGCCGCCTAGAGCGTGGCACGCCATCCCCACCTTCATCTGGCGTGCGCGTTGCTTCTCGTTGGCCCGGGGAAAGCTCTGTCGGCAGCCAGGCAACGCATCACTAGTGGAGGAGACGGCATGGACATCACCGAGCTACTGACCTTCGCCCACCGCTCGGGCGCTTCCGACGCCCACCTGGCCGCCATGGAGCCGCCGCGCCTGCGCATCAACGGCGACATGAAGAAGATCGAGCACCCGGCGCTGAGCGCCGAGGAGGTGCACAACATGGTCTTCGACATCATGTCGGACGGCCTGCGGCGCCAGTTCCAGGAGACCAACGACGTCGACTTCTCCTTCGAGCTCGGCGACCTCGCCCGCGTCCGCGTCAACGTCTTCCGCGGCCGCCGCGGCGAGGGCGCGGTCTTCCGCACCATCCCGACCAAGGTGATGACCGTCGAGGACCTCGGCCTGCCGTCGATCCTCAAAGAGATCTGCGACAAGGAAAAAGGCCTCGTCCTGGTCACCGGCCCGACCGGCTCCGGTAAGTCGACCACGCTGGCGGCGATGATCGACTACATCAACGAGAGCTTCGAGGGGCACATCCTCACCATCGAGGATCCGATCGAGTTCGTGCACCACTCGAAGAAGTGCCTGATCAACCAGCGCGAGGTCGGGCCGCACACCATGTCGTTCTCCGCCGCCCTGCGCGGCGCGCTGCGCGAGGATCCGGACGTCATCCTGGTCGGCGAGATGCGCGACCTGGAAACCATCTCGCTGGCGCTCACCGCGGCCGAGACCGGCCATCTGGTGTTCGGCACCCTGCACACCTCCAGCGCGCCGAAGACCGTCGACCGTATCATCGACGTCTTCCCCGCCGCCCAGCAGGAACAGATCCGCATCATGTTCAGCGAGTCGATCCAGGCGGTCATCACCCAGACGCTGCTGAAGAAGCGCGCTGGCGGTCGCATCGCGGCACTGGAGATCCTCATCGGCACGCCGGCCGTGCGCAACCTGATCCGCGAGGGCAAGATCCACCAGATCCCCTCGGCGATGCAGACCGGTCAGAAGGTCGGCATGCAGACGCTCGACATGGCGCTGATCGACCTGGTGCGCCGCAACCTGGTCACCCCGGAGGAGGCGCAGTACCGCACGCTGACCCCCAACCTGTTCGCCAGCAACGCGGTCGAGCGACCGGGCGGCACCCCCGGGCAACCGGCGCGCCTCACCGGCACGACGCGCTGAAGGATCGACGATGGCCGCCGACGTTCGCGCCCTGCTCAAGGAGATGGTCGACCGCGGCGCCTCCGACCTCTACGTCACGGTCGACAGCCCGCCGGTGATCCGGGTCGAGGGCGTCAACCAGCCGGTCGAAGGCGAGCCGCTCACCCCGACCGAGGTCGAGGCGCTGGCCAATTCGCTGATGACCGAGCGTCAGCGCGCCGCCTTCGAAGAGCAGATGGAGATGAACCTCGGCATCAGCTCCAGCAAGCTGGGCCGCTTCCGCGTCAACGTCTTCCGCCAGCGTGGCGCCGTCGGCGTCGTGGTGCGCACGATCAAGACGCAGATCCCGACCATCGACGAGCTCGGCCTGCCGCACGTCCTCAAGGACGTCGTGCAGACCAAGCGCGGGCTGGTGCTGGTCACCGGCGCCACCGGCTCCGGCAAGTCGACGACGCTGGCGGCGATGATCGACTGGCGCAACAGCACCACGCGCGGCCACATCGTCACCGTCGAGGACCCGATCGAGTTCATGCACCCGCACAAGCAATGCCTGATCACGCAGCGCGAGATCGGCTTCGACACCCACACCTACGAGGCCGCGCTGAAGAACACGCTGCGCCAGGCGCCCGACGTCATCCTGATCGGCGAGGTGCGCGACCGCGAGACGATGGAGGCGGCGATCACCTTCGCCGACACCGGCCATCTGTGCCTGGCGACGCTGCACTCGAACAACGCCAACCAGGCGATCGAGCGCATCATGAACTTCTTCCCGGTCGAACGGCACAGCGAGATCTTCCTGCAGCTCTCGCTCAACCTGCGCTCGATCATCTCGCAGCGGCTGGTACCGGGCATCGACGGCCGCCGCGTCGCCGCGCTGGAGATCCTGGTCGACACGCCGTACGTCAAGGACCTGATCAAGAAGGGCGAGGTCGATACGGTGAAGGAGGGCATGGAGCGCAGCGTCCAGGAAGGCGGCCAGACCTTCGACCAGGCGCTCTTCGCCCTCTACCGCGACGGCCGCATCGACGCCGAGCAGGCGCTCGCCAACGCCGACAGCGCCAACAACCTGCGCATCCAGATGAAGAACCTCGACCTGCGCCAGGCCGACCGCAAGATCCTCGACGACAGCGGCGGCCACCTGCGCATCCAGGGGCTGCAGGGCGATTCGCCGTATCGGCGGATGTGAGGAAACTGCGTGACCGGTGACCAGTGACCGGTCACGGATTCTGATTCGGGAGGACCGCTGAGGATCGCAGTCCCGCATCGATCTGATGTGCCGCGTCGCGTCGAGCGTCCTCTACCGGTCACTGGTCACTGGTCACCGGTCACGCTTTTCGTCACCCACTCCAGATAGGCCGCCGCCCCCATCTCGACCGGCAGCGCGATGATCTCCGGATTGTCGTAGCCGTGCAGGGCGCGGACGCGCGTCTCGAGCGCCGCGTAGGCGGCGGCGGTGGTCTTGATCAGCAGCAGGTGCTCGTCGTCACGGCACAGCTCACCCTGCCAGCGGTAGATGGAGCGGATCGGGCCGACGATGTTGACACAGGCGGCGAGTTGCTCGCCGACCAGCGCCTCGGCGATCCGTTCGCCGGCCGCCTGCGACGGCACGGTGACCAGCACGACGCGCACGTCGGTCATTCGCTCGCCGCCGCGGCGCTCTCGCCCATGACGATGGCGCGATAATCGACGCGCGCCGGCGCGGCAAGCGGGGCGGCGCGGTGGCGCGGCGGCCAGGCGGCGCGCAGCCGCGCGGCGAGCG
>JANRJF010000284.1:0-11114 GCA_033764095.1 Deltaproteobacteria bacterium
GGTGATCGGCGGTCTCGCCGAGAATGCCCTGCGCCAGCGCCTCGGCCTCGACCGCATGGCGGAAGTCGCTCTCGGCGGCACGCTCCAGCAGCCCGCGCGCCTGGCGCACCGCGTGGGGCGACAGCGCCGCGATCTGCGCCGCGACGGCGCGCGCGCGGCCGGCGAGCTCGGCGGCCGGCACCACTTCGCTGACCAGGCCGAGGCGCAGCGCGGTGGCGGCGTCGGCGGGCTCGGCGGTGAGGCACAGGCGCTGCGCGTTGGCGAGGCCGACGCGGCGCGGCAGCAGCCAGGTGCAGCCGGAGTCGGGAATGAAGCCGACCTTGGTGAAGCTGAAGGCGAAGCGGGCGGTGTCGGCGGCGATGGCGAAGTCGGCGGCCAGCACGAACGCGCAGGCCATGCCGGCGACGACGCCGTTGACCGCCGCCAGCATCGGCTTCTCGCGGCGCAAGAGCCGCTCGGTCACCTCGCCGCCGTGCAGCGTGCGTTGGCGCCCGACCAGCGCGCTGCGCCCGAGCCGGCCGGGCTCGCTCATGCGCTTGATGTCGGCGCCGGCCGAGAAGGCGCGTCCGGCGCCGGTCAGCACGATCACCCGCACCGCGTCGTCCGCTTCCGCCTGGTCGATCAGCTGCGGCAGCCGGTCGTTCATTTCCGGCAGCAGCGCGTTCATCTGCTCGGGGCGATTGAACGTGATCGTCGCGATACCGTCGGCGGATTCGTAGAGAATGTGATCCATAGTCGGGTTGTTAAGTTGTCAGGTTGTCGGTTGTTAGGTCGGAGGTCGCGAGGTCGGGGTCGTCGGTCTTTGTTCTGACCTAACCACCAACAACCTAACGACTAACAACCTACGACGCGTCCGAGCCAAAACGCTCCTTCAACACTCCCGTCATCACCTTGTTCGCGGCGTTGCGCGGCAGCTGCTCGACGAACTCGACGCGGCGCGGTTTCTTGAAGCCGGCGAGGCGGGCGGCGGCGAAGGCGGCGACGGCGTCGGCGTCGAGTCGGGTGCCCGGGCGGCGCACGACGATGGCGGTCACCTGTTCGCCCCATTTCGGGTGCGGCGTGCCGATGACGGCGACGTCGTCGATGTCGGGGTGGGCGCGCAGCGCGTCCTCGACCTCGACCGGCGAGACGTTCTCGCCGCCGGTGATGATCAGGTCCTTCATGCGGCCGGTGATGTAGACGTAGCCGTCGGCGTCCTGGCGGCCGCGGTCGCCGGTGTGCAGCCAGCCGTCGCGCACCGCCGCGGCACTGGCGGCGCGGTCGCGGTAGTAGCCGCTCATCACCGTCGGGCCGCCGACGACGATCTCGCCCTCTTCGTCGACCGCGGCGCGCCGGCCGTCGGCGTGCTGGATGGCGACGACGAGGTACGGGTTCGGCGCGCCGACCGTGCCGGGGCGGTCGAAGACGCTGGTGCCGCGCGCCATGGTGACGCCGTCGGTCGATTCGGTCTGGCCGTAGGCCTCGATGATCTCGGCGCCGGCGAAGCAGGCGGCGAGCTCGCGCTTGGCGCTCATCGGCGTCGGCGCACCGCCGACGCTCACCTTGGCCACCGTGCGGCGCACCCCGGCGGGGACGGCGCCGCCGGCGATGACGTCGAAGACCATGCCGCCGATCAGCGGCAGGTCGGTGACGCCGAAGCGCTCGACCGCCTCGAACAGCGCCGGGAGATCGAAGCGCTCGAGCAGCACGGTGGTCGCGCCGCTCAGCACGCGGCAGAGCAGGTGCGAGACCAGCACCGGCGTGTGGCTGAGCGGGCTGATGCTGGCGCCGACCGAGGCGGCGCTGTCGCCGCGCGCGGCGGCGCAGGCCGCCGCCGCCCACAGCAGATTGCCGTGCGGCAGCATGACGCCCTTCGGCGCGCCGGTGGTGCCGGAGGTGTAGGCGAGCACGGCGAGGTCGGTCGGGCGCGGTGCGCGCGGCGGTACGACGCGCGCCAGGGTGCGGCGCGCGATGCGCGGGCGCAGCGGCAGCTCGGGCTCGACGGCGAACAGCGGCAGGCCGGCGTCGATGGCGGCGCCGCGTGCCACCTCGGCGCGCGCCGCATCGCACAGCAGCGCGCTGGCGCGCGCATGCGCCAGCAGCAGCGCCGTCTCGCCGGCCGTCGCGCGGACCGCGATCGGCACCACCGTCGCGCCGAGCCCCCACAGCGCGTAGTTGGCGGCGACCAGCGCCGGCTCGTTGCCGGCCATCAGGCCGACGCGTTGGCCGGCGCCGACGCCGCGCGCTGCCAGCCAGGTCGCCAGCTCGTCGACCGCCGCGGCGAGCTCGCCGTAGGTGATGTGGCGATCGCGGAAGACGATGCCGCCGCGCGCGCCGCGACGTTGCGCCTGCAGGCGCAGGAACGCCGGCGTGGTCGGCAGCAACATGGCCGGCGGCGTGCCGTCGCCGCCGCCGGTGCGGCGCGGCGCGCGGCGACTGATGCGCAGCGTCGTGCCGGTGCTGGCGCGTGCCGGCCGCGGCATCAGCGGGTGCGCTCCGTTGCGATGTGCCGCATCACGGCTCGTACAGCTCGACGAACACCGTCCGCCCGCCCTCGATCTTGCGGATCAGTAGCCAGTCGCCCTTGTAGGCTTTGTGGTCGTAGGGGCCGAGCGACATGTGGGTGCGCGGTCCGCCGTTCACCGCCGGCACCATGCGCACCTTCTCCAGGCCGTCCTTGATGCCGTGCGGCGTCAGCAGGTTGGCGCGCGCGATGCCCTCGGCGAGCAGCCGCGCCGTGTCGTAGCTGAGCGCGATGACGGTGTGCTCCTTGGTGCTGCCGGTGGCGGCCTTGAAGCGCGTCAGCATCGGCTGCAGGCGCGGGTTGTCCTCGCAGATCTGGTCGATGCCGTACCAGCCCTCCAGCGCCGCCATCCACTCGGGCTTGGCGTAACAGAACTGGAAGGCGGTGGTCATGATGCGCGGCGGGCTCCAGCCGAGGCGCGCGAACATCGGCGCCATCAGGATGGTCGGGTAGCCGTAGCCCATGTACGCCAGACAGTCGGGGCGCTGATCGCGGATCTTGCGCAGCGTCGCCTCGAGATCGTCGGGGATCTGCGTGGTGTACGCCTCGATCAGGATGTCGAGCCCTGCGCGCGCCGCGTAGGTGCGGAAGGCGGTGGCGTACTCGATGCCGCCGGGGCTGATCTCGTGGATCATGCCGACCGTCTTGTGGCCCTGGCGGCGAATCCAGGTCGCCATCAGTGCTGCCTCTTCGGCGAGGCCGCCGTTGCCGAGGTTGAAGCAGTACTCGCCGAAGTAGCGATCGGTGCCGGTCCAGGTCACCGCCGGCACGCCGAGCTGGTTGATCACCGGCGCCAGCGCCAGCGAGTTGTCGGTGATCAGCGGCCCGATCGTGCACAGTACGCCGGCATCGACCAGGCGGCGATAGCCGTCGATGGCGTTCTTCGCCTCCAGGCGCGGCAGGCCGATCGCCTCCTCGACCACCAACTCGACCGGCCGCGTGATGACGCGCTGCTCCAGCGCCTCGTCGAAGGCGAAGCGCAACGTGGCGAGAAAGTCCGCCTTGGTGCCCATGTCCATGTCGATGAGCACCCCGACCTTGATCGGCGCGAAGCTGTAGCCGTGCGGTGTCGTCATTGTTCAGGAAAGAAAAAAGCAACCACAGATGAACACGGATGAACACGGATAGGGGATTCAGAAAACAAAAGCTCTGAAGTCTTCTCCAACCATCTGTGTTTATCTGTGTTCATCTGTGGTTGCGTTCCTTCTTCACTCTTCCAGCCGGTCGGCGTAGCCGGCGGCGGTGAAGCGGGCGCGCAGTGCGTCGAGGTCGGCGGGGGTGAACGGGCGGAAGGTGTCGGCGCCGCGCGGGCGCCAGAAGAGCGGGTCGGTGACGCGGTCGAGCAGGAACTTCTCGCGTCGCAGGTTGCGCTTGAGGATCTTGTTGGTGGCGGTGCTGGCGATCTCGCGGCCGACGCGCAGGAAGGTGGGGCGCCATCGCGGCGGCAGGTCGGCACGGTCGAGGAAGGCGGTGAAGCGCTCGGCATCGAACTGCGCGCCGTCCTGTAGCAGCAGCGCCGCCATCACCTGATCGCCGGCTTCGGGGTCGGGCACGCCGTAGACGCTGGCCAGCATGACATCGGGATACTGGGCGAGCGCCTCCTCGATCGGGCGGGCGAGGAAGTTCTCGCCGCCGACGCGGATCCACTCGGCATCGCGGCCGGCAAAATAGATGTAGCCGTCGGCGTCGGCGTAGCCGAGGTCGCCGGTGTGGAACCAGCCGTCGCGCGTACGCTCGGCGGTCGCGGCAGCGTCCTTGTAGTAGCCCTCGAAGAGGAACTTGCCGGTGGTGTTGACGATCTCGCCGGTCGCCTCCTCGGCATTGAGCAGCCGGCCGTCGGAGTCGAAGCGCGCCGGCGGGCACTCGCGGCCGTCCTCGGCGAGGATCTTCACGCCCGGCGCGCGCCCCAGGCTGCGCGCCGGATCCTCGGCGGTGCGCGAGAAGCCGACGCCGACCTCGCTGGCGCCGTAGCCGTCGATCACCTGGCAACCGAAACGCTCGCCGAACGCGGCGATGAACTGGCGCGGCGCCTCGTTGCCGTAGGCGAGGCGCAGCGGGTTGTGCGCGTCGTCCGGCCGCGCCGGCGTGTCCATGATGTAGGCGAGCGGGTTGCCGACGTAGTTGAACAACGTCGCGCCGTAGCGGCGCACGTCGGCGAGGAACTGCGTCTTGCTGAAGCGGCGCGCCAGCGCCAGGCCGCCGCCGGCGATCAGCGGCGGGGCGAGGGCGAGGATCTGCGCGTTGGCGTGGTAGAGCGGCATGGCGCAGTACACGATGTCGTCCACCGTGCAGTGGCACATGTACATGTTGGCGCCGAAGCCGAGCATCATCAGGCGGCCCTGGCTGTTCAACACCCCCTTCGGCGCCTTGGTGGTGCCGGAGGTGAACACCAGCATCAGCAGCGTCGACGAGTCGACCGCGACCTCCGGGTCGTCCGCCCCGACCGCCGCGAGCGCGGCGGGCAGCGAGGCCTCGGGGTCGTCGGCGAGCAGCACCGGCAGGCGCTCGCCGATCGCCTCGCGCAGCTGCTCGGCGTAGCGCGCCTCGCTGAGCACCAGCTGGCAGTCGGCGTACTCGATGTCGCGCGCCAGCGCGCTGCCCGTGCGGGTCGGGTTGAGGCCGACCAGCGCCGCGCCGGCGAGCGCGCAGCCGAGCTCGGCGAAGACGAACTCCGGCAGGTTGTCCATCAGCACGCCGACGTGGAACGGGCCGGCACCGCGCCGCGCCAGGAAGAGGTTCGCGTAGCGACACGCCTCGGCGTAGGTCTCGGCGAAGGTCCACTGCCGGTCGGGAGTGCGCACGAACACGCGCGCCGGGCTGTCGACCGCGCGGGCGCGGATCGCCGCGGCGACGGTCGCCGGCGGCGCGCTGGTATCGGGCATCGTGTTCGCGTCCGGCATCGCGGCTAACAACTGTTACCCTGAGGTCAGACGCTCGTAACGCGTTCCGCCCTGGCGCACAAACGCTCGCGCCGCGGGCCGCTGGCAGCGGTTGGAGGAGGGGTTGGCTGCTCCGGCCAGCGGCGATCGTTGCGCAGGTCGGCTGGCTCCCCTTCGGCGCGGCGTAGTGCGATCATCGGGTCGTGACAGAGGTGGAGCCAACCGACCGCGATACGGCGGATCTCGTGTGGGACTGGGAGCACTGGGCCGGGGCGCTGCTGGTGCGGAGCCCGGACGCCATCATCGTCGCCGATCGCGCCGGGGTGATCCGCTTGTGGAACCAGGCCGCGACCACGTTGTTCGGTCATTCGGAGCGGGAGGCGGTCGGCGCGTCGCTCGACCTCATCATCCCGGAAGCGATGCGGTCGCGGCACTGGGCCGGCTACGACGCGGTCATGCACAGCGGCACCACCCGCTACGGCAGCGAGCTGCTCAAGGTTCCCGCCCTGCACCGCGACGGACACCGGTTGTCGCTGGAGTTTCGCGTCGCGCTGCTGTTCGACGCACACGGCGGCGTGGCCGGCGTCGCCGCCTATCTGCGCGATGCCACGGCCGCATTCAACGAGCGCCGGCAGTTGCTGGCGCGGCTCGCCGAGCTCGAACGCAAGCCCTCGTAGCGGGCGACGCGCAGAGTTGACATCGCGCGCCGCTTCTCCGATCAGCTGCGCGCATGCTCTACCTGCACGAGATCATCGACATCGTCGGCACCGGTCAGGAGTCCTATCTCAAGACGGTCGGCGAGCGCGGACGCCACTCGGAGGCCAACCACATCTCGCGCCTGATGGGCACCTGGAAGGTGATCGGCAGCACCAATCGGTGGCCGCGCGTCGTCAACCTGTGGGAGCACGACGGGTGGGCGCACTGGGCCGAGACGCTGGAGCGCCAGTTCCTGCCCGGCAAGGTGGATGCGGCGCTGGCGCCGTGGTGGGCGAAGGCGACCGAATGGCGCAGCGGCGGCTTCGATCGCATCCTCGAGCCCGCGTCGTTCAGCCCGACGCGCGACGCGCTGCGTGCCTCGGGGCTGCGCGCCTGGGTGTGCGTGCAGACGATCGTGCGGGCGCGGCGCGGTATGGCGGCGGCGTATCTGGACGCGGTCGGTGAGGAATTGAGCGGCTTGCTGGGCGAGCGCGGCGCGACTCTGATGGGGGCCTACACGGCGTCCATGCGCTCGGACGAAGTGCTCATTCTGTGGGCAGCGCCGGATTTCCGCCATCTCTGCGCGCTGGTGGGAGGCTGGGACGGCGATCCGGCGCTGCATCGCTGGCGGCTGCGCTCGGAATCGCTGCGCGAGGAGGCGGAGACGATGTGGCTGGTGCCGTCGGAGGACTGCTTCTTCCATCCCAACGGCAGGTAGCGGCCGTTTTCCTGCCCCAAAAGAGGAACCGGCAGCCAGGGGGGCTGGCTGCCGGCACTCGGGGGAGGAGGGGCGCGAGCGGCGTTGTGCCGCTACTGCGCCGTAGCTTGCGGAGGGGGGTCCGCATCTCGCTACTGCCCCTTCAGACGGGGGCGGTCAGGATTCATTCGAAAGATTTTTCTCCGCCCTGGCCTCACGGCGATTCCTGTTGTTATTGAGGCACATGGAGCCGACCCAAGGCGCTGTTGCCCACCCCGCTGCGACCGTCGTCCTGGTGCGCGACGGGAGGCAGGGCTGCGAGGTCCTGCTGGTCCGCCGCAATGCCCAGCTGAGCTTCCACGGCGGTGCCTGGGTGTTCCCGGGCGGCCGGGTCGACCCGGCCGACGCCGAGGGCGCCGCAGACGCGGTTGCCGCCGCCCGCCGCGCCGCGGTGCGCGAGGCGCGCGAAGAGGCCGGGCTCGATCTCGAGCCGGCGCAGCTCATCCTGGTGTCGCGCTGGGTGACGCCGGTGCAGCTGCCGAAGCGCTTCGACACCTGGTTCTTCGCCGGCCCGGGCAGCGACGCGCCGGTGGCCATCGACGGCGGCGAGATCCACGACCATCGCTGGATGACGACGCGCGAGGCGCTGGCGCTGCAGCGCGCCGGCGAGATCGAGCTGCCGCCGCCGACCTTCGTCACCATCACCGAGCTGGCGCCGTTCGCGCGCGCCACCGAGGCGCTGGCGGTGCTGGGTCGCGGCGCCACGCCGCTCTTCGAGCCGCGCCTGATGCCGGTCGAGGGCGGCGCCGTCACCCTCTACGCCGGCGACGCCGGCTACCCCGACCTGGAACTCGAGCGCCCCGGCCCGCGCCATCGACTGTGGATGGTCGAATCGGGCTGGCGGTACGAGCGCAGCTAAGTCTGTCTCACCGCGGAGACGCAGAGGCGCGGAGACGACACGGCGCTCTCCGTGGCTCCGCGTCTCCGCGGTGAAAAGAGTTCAGCGGCCTTTGAACGCCGGCTGGCGCTTCTCCATGAAGGCCAGCATGCCTTCCTTGGTGTCTTCCGACTGGGTGACCAGCGACTGCACCATCGCCTCGTCGTCGAGCGCGGTTTCCATGTCGACGTCGAGCGAGCGGTTGAGCAGGCGCTTCGACATGCCGATCGCGTAGGTCGGGCCGCTCGCCAGGCGCTCGGCCCACTCGCGCGCGGCGCCGAGCAACTGGTCGTGCGGCACGACCTTGTTCACCAGCCCGATGCGCTGTGCCTCCTCGGGCGGCAGGTCATCGCCGAAGAAGACCAGCTCCTTGGCCTTGGCGAGGCCGATCAGGCGCGGCAGCAGATAGGCGCCGCAGGCGTCCATGGCGATGCCGCGGCGGACGAACACCTCGATGAAGCGCGACTCGTTCGAGGCGATGACCAGATCGCAGGCGAAGGCGAGATGCGCGCCGAGCCCGGCGGCGACGCCGTTGACCGCCGCGATCACCGGCTTCTCCAGCTCCCACACCGCCTTGATGAGGCGTTGCGAGCGGGTGCGCAGCATCTCGCGCGCCGCGCCCGGACCGCTCGGACCGCTGCCGCGGCGGCTCAGGTCGGCGCCGGTGCAGAAGCCCTTGCCGTTGGCGGTCAACACGACGGCGCGGATGTCGAGGTTCGTGCGCGCGTCGGTCAGCACCTGCAGCAGCTCCTCGCGCATCGCGTCGTTCACCGCGTTGCGCGCGTCGGGGCGGTTGAGCGTGATCCAGGCGACCTGGTTCTCGAGCGCGTACTGGATGGCTTCGAAGTCGGACATCGAATCTCCTGGCTGATGGCGGTCGGCTGACGGCGGTCAGCGCAGTTTGAGCGCGCGCTTGGCGTTGTCGCGCAGGAAGAGCTGCCGCACCTCGGGCGAGAGCTCGAGCGCGTCGAGCTCCTTGAGTACGCGCTCGAACGGCAGCAGCGGATAGTCGGTGGCGAACAGGACCTTGTGTTTGCCGAAGGTCTTCATGAAGTGGACGAACTCGGTCGGGTAGTGCTTGGGGACGTGCGCCGAGGTGTCGATGAAGACGTTGGCGTGCTTCCACGCCACCGCGATCATCTCCTCGGTCCACGGCCAGCCGATGTGGCCGCAGATGATGCGCAGCTCGGGGAAGTCGAGCGCCACCTGGTCGATGTAGATCGGCCGGCCGGTTTCCGACGGCAGCAGCGGACCGGTGTGGCCGACCTGCGTCTGGAAGGCGACGTCGAGCTCGATGCACTTGGCATAGAGCGGGTAGTAGGCGGCGTCGGTCGGCGGCTTGCGCCACATGAACGGCTCGATGCGCAGCACCCTGAAGCCGTAGGTCTCGACGTGCTCCTGCAGGCCGCGCACCGCCGCCATGATGTTGGTCGGATCGGCGTGGTACTCGCCGATGAAGCGGTCGGGATGCCGGCGCACCGCCTCGCGCACGTGCGCCGGCTCGCCCGAGATGCAGGCGATGCGCACGCCGTTGCGGTCCATGTCGTCGAGCATCTGCGCGACGTCGGTCCCGTCGTGGTACCAGTTCAGCCGCCCGTAGTTGCGGAACACGTTCTCCGCCGCCGCGGTGCGTTTCTCCGGCGGCGTCGGGGAGAGGTACTGCGTCCACACGTCGATGATGCCGTCGTCAGCCATTGGATCCTCCGGAAGAAGCTTCACCACAGAGCCACAGAGGCACGGAGAACACCCGGAGCATGAAAATCGGCAGTAATTCTCATCCGGCCTTCTCCGTGCCTCTGTGTCTCTGTGGTGAAGCTTCTGATCAGTTTCTCGGCAAGCCCAACACCCGCTGCGCGATGATGTTGCGCTGCACCTCGGAGGTGCCCGCGTAGATCGTCGCGGAGCGCGTCCACAACAGCTCGCGCGCCCAGCTGCCGGCGTCGACGGCGCGCGGATCGTCGCGCCAGAGCGACGCGTGCGGGCCGAGCAGGGCGCCGGCGACCTCCATCAGGCGTTGCTCGACCTCGCTCCAGAACAGCTTCAGGATGGATCCCTCGGGGCCGGGCTGGCCGGTGCGCTGAATGCCGCTGACGTTGCGGTAGGCGGTGAGCTTGGCGAGCTGCACCTCGACCGCGAGCTGCGCGAGCTGCTGGCGCACGCCGGGATCGGCGTCGCGCCGCTGACGGCGCGCCAGGTCGAGCAGGGCGTTGAGCTCGCGGCGCAGGCGGGCGTGCGGTGCGGCGCCGCCGCGCTCGTGCGCCAGCGTGGTGATGACCACGTCCCAGCCCTTGTCGATCTCGCCGACCACCAGGTCGCGCGGCACCCTGACCTCGTCGAAGAACACCTCGTTGAACCACGCCTCGCCGGTCATTTCGACCAGCGGCCGGATGGTGATGCCGGGACTGCGCATGTCGACCAGCAGGAAGCTGAGTCCGCGGTGCTTGGCGGCGGTCGGGTCGGTGCGCACGACCAGAATGCACCAGTCGGCGTACTGCGCGAAGCTGGTCCAGATCTTCTGACCGGTGACGGCGATGTGGTCGCCGCGCACCTCGCCGCGCGTCGTCAGGCCGGCGAGATCGGAGCCGGCGTTGGGCTCGGAGAAGCCCTGACACCAGATGTCCTCGCCGCGCAGGATGCGCGGCAGGAAGCGACTGCGTTGTGCCGGCGTGCCGCAGGCGATCAGGGTCGGCCCGACCAGCCCGAGCGCGACGGCGAGGTTGATGCTGTCGGGTGCGCCGGCGGCGGCGCATGCCTCGTTGAAGAGGAGTTGCTCGACCAACGTGGCGCCGCGTCCGCCGACCTCGCGCGGCCAGGTGATGCCGGCCCAGCCGCCGTCGAACAACGTGCGCTGCCAGGCCTTCGACGCCTCGATCTTCTGCTGCGCGTCGCGCGGCGCGCGCTGCGCCGGATCGGCGAACACCGCCGGCAGCGCCGTGTCGAGCCAGTCGCGAACGGACTGGCGGAACGCCTCCTCGGCGGCGGACAGGCGGAAGTCCATACAGGGAGTGCGGGCGTGCCGACGACCGTCGCCGATTAGTCGAGTCGCCGCCGCGCGGGCAGGCACGCCGTGGCGGCGAAGCGAGCGATGCGGGCCATCACGTCCTCCCTGTGGGGGCCCGGTGGGACGCGGTGCTACGCCTCGACGGCGATGCGTTGCACCTGCTGGTCCGCCTTGCCGGTGGCAAAGCGCGGGCGCAGCAGTGACACCAGGGCGGGAATGAAGACCAGCGCGCCGATGGCGTGGAAGAGCATCAGCATCATCAGCAGGAAGGCCATCTGCGCTTCGAACTTGAGCGGGTGGAAGAGCCACAGCACCATGCTGGTGGTGATGGTCAGGCCGGTGAACATCACCGCCTCGCCGGTGGTGGTCAGCGCGCGGCGGTTGGCCTCGTCGAAGTCGCG